>NZ_JBGSUU010000050.1:0-53651 GCF_041753295.1 Geminocystis sp. | reverse complement strand
CAAAGATGATTTTGCTTTCCTTTTTTAATTCCATTTTTGTGAATATGTTTAGACCCGCACTCTGGACATTGTATCATTTTTTTATTTTTGATAATTTGACCCCTTTATCTAAAAATCATACCTTAATTCAGCAACGCCCATAGTTTTAAAGGTTGGGAAATAGATACTTTATTTTTAATAATTGAAAAAGACTCAAAAGAAAATCCTTTTATGACTGATGAATTAATTTATACGGCAATTACTCGTTGTCGAAATAAATTATTTATCATCGATTTAGATGGAATTCGTTATCAAGATTTTTTCCAATGTTTTTTATCTTCAATAATGGTATAAATTTTTCGCAACTTTTAGTATTTATATAACAAAAATATGTGTTAATTAACCATTAAAATTATAAGGAATAATTTATCACCAATAGAAGTAACACAGCTAAGATTATTAATCCAATAAGTTACCTGAAATATTGAGGGGATTTCCTTTTATATCCGTCACCACTATATCCCATTGACCATTATTTGCTATTTCAAAAGTAATTCTTTCACCATTGCTACTAATCATTGGGTTTCTAATTTCATTTTTTAATTGAGTAATTAAAGGCCGTTTTTGTTGAGTTGTGCGATCATAAAGATAAAGTCCAGATTTTCCCTGTTTAATGGCTATAAAGACTAAATAACGCCCATCTTCTGAAATAGAAGGATTTGAAGCTATTTCATCCATGGCATTCAATGCGGGTAAATCTATCAGACGACGATTTTTGGCATCAAATAAAAATATATCTTGAGAGCCATTACGATCAGATACAAAAGTAATATACTGTCCAGAAATAGAGGGATTTAATTCTGATGAGCGACTGTTAAAACTTCGGTTATTATCTGAAAAAGGGAAACTTAATAATCGAGGATAATTACTACAACCTGTTAATAATAAAATACAAGTTAATAAATTAATTAGAAAAAATAATTTCACACTCTTTTATAATTTAAAGTATTGCTTTGAGGAAAAATTGAGGTAAAGCTAACATTCTTTTCCAGCGATAAGGTTCTTGATATAATCTATATAACCACTCTAAGTTATTATTGCAGAAAAATTCTGGCGCTCTTTCTTTGACACCTCCCCAAATATCAAAACTACCGCCAACACCAATCCACACAGCATTTGGCGCTAAATAGCGATGATTCATAATCCATAATTCTTGTCTTGGGACTCCTAAACCAACTAAAATTAACTTAGGTTGTTTTTCTTGAATAGTCTCACACCAAGCCTTTAATTCTCTTTCTGATAGATAACCATGATTGTAGATTATATTAATATTAGGTACTTTTTCCTGCCACATTTTAGCGGCATTTTCTGTGACACCCACACCGCCACCATAAAAACAAATGGGATAGTCTTTTCCTCGATTACCTAACTTTTGCAGTAAAGAAGACGCTAACTCAATTCCTGCGATTCGTTGTTGTTTTTGTCCTCTACGCCATAAATAAAGTATAATACCAGAACCATCGGGTACGACTAAATCAGCTTTTGTGATAACGTGAAATAACTCCTCATTTTTTTGTGCCATAATAGCCATTTCAGAATTCATGGTTATAACATGAGTCGATTCACCGTTATCGATGCGATTTATTAGCCAATCTTCATAATTATCACTTAAGTGTACTGGTAAATTAAGCACAGGAAAAGTTTTCATATCATTATTAATTTATCGACATTTATATATTGGTAAAACCTAAATTACTGAATCGAATAATTTTTGATGTTGTAAAGCATTTTCTAAGAAATACTCTGTCTTATTATCTGATAAATTTGCTACATTTTCATAAATTTCTAACCATTTTTCTGTAATTATATCTACTCTATCAGGTAAATTATTTAATTCGTAACCATCAATGCCAATTTCTTTCATTAAATTAGTTACTTTAGGATCATAAGATAACGCAAAACATTTACATTGTTCACTTTTTGCCATAATTAAGCTATGTAAACGCATTCCTATCATCATATCTATTTCTTGAAATAATCCTTTTAATTCTTGAGGATTTTCTATTATAGTAATTTGACAATTTTTTTTGATTTTTTCTCCTATTTGTTGACAAATTTCTAAATCTTTTGATTCCTGAAAAGGTATTAATATAATATTTGTTTGAGTTTTTTCTTGAAGTTTGATTAAACTTTGACTTATTATTTCTATTTTTCCTTGTGTTAAACTAGAATGACATCGTAGATTAACTCCTATTCTTGGTTTAGGTAATAAGGATAAATTTTCTTTAATTTTACTAGATAACGCCCATACTGGATCAGCCGCAATTATATATTTTATTCCCCATTGTTTTAACATTTTAGCTGATGCTTTATCTCTAACACTAACACCATCACATTTTTTTAAAACTATTTTAGTTAACCATACAATAAAAGAGGTTTTAATAGGGCCAATACCTTGGGCATAAGCAATAGTTTTTAAGCCCTTAAACTGTGCTAAACTCATTAAAGTTAAGTAAAATATCGCACTTTTTTTACTCGTAACATCTTGGATTAAACTTCCTCCTCCCCAAATAAATAAATCTTTTTTTCCTAATTTTAATATTTGTTTAATAATTCCTAAACGGGAATAGCTAATAACTCCATAATCTTGACTGGTTTTAGTCGGATTTCCTGACAAAATTATCGGTTGAAAACTATTAGGTAATCTTTCTAATAAACAAATTAATAACGCTTCATCTCCTGCATTTCCTTGCCCATAATAACCGCAAATTAACGCTTTTCTCATATTTTTTCTAATCTAAATTATTTAATTATACTAGATTTTACAGTTAATCATTAATTGTTTTAATTTCTTATTATGGGGATGAAAAATTAAGAGAAATTTAAGCTCTATATCTGAATTAATGTTAGGTATTTATTCACTTTTCTCAATTTAGTTATGAAAAATAATAACTTCATCAGTAATAAAATTTTTATTATAAATTAAGTCTTTATAAAGATTACTATTTAGACTAACTTTTATCTTATTTTTACTTTTTATTAAGTCATAAATATAATAATGTTTATAATCAATTTGACTTAATTTTCCCCTTGATATATAAATATCTATGGCTATTATTTCCCTTACTATTTTGATTCACCATTGCAGGATTAAAAGTAAAATTAGTTGTTTTAATGACTAAATTTTATCCTTTCATTTTATCAAAATACACCTCAATTTTAATGTCAAAAAATGACATCATTATTAAAAATATCTAAAGTTTTATTATTTAACTATCAACAAAAATTATCTGTAATAATTAAAATTTCTGTTAATTCTTAATGGTTTTAAGTCTGCCAATAGTTTTATTTTCCGAGGTAAAAGTTTCTTTGGCGACTCGTTGAATATCATCGGCAGTAACAGCAGAAATATCATCTAAACGAGTAAATAAATTGCGCCAATCTCCAGTTTTTCCTTGATATTCAGCTAGTAATCGTGCCATTCCAGCATTGGAATTAACTCCTCTTAATAAACCAGTTTTAGCTTGAGTTTTTACCCTTTCTAACTCATCTTTAGTAACAGGTTGAGTTTTTAATTTCTCAATTTCTGAATGTAAAGCGTTTTCTAATTCCTTCGCAGTACTATTGGGAGTTGACATGGCATAAAATAACATTAGGTTAGGATATTTATCTCCCGGAAAACCCGTGAAGCCTTCGGCGGTTAAAGCAATTTGTTTCTCTTCCACTAAAGATTTATATAGTCGAGAAGTACGCCCATCGCTTAAAATTGAACCAATCATGTCATAAACTACATAATCAGGATGATTCCCGTCTGGAATATGATAACCTTCAAGATAAATAGGTTGAGACGGATATTCTACCGTTATTTCTTTAGTTTGATTTTGCTTTGGTTCAGTTATATTTAAGTTAGCTGGTTTGCTGGTAGTAGGAAAACTTCCGAAATACTTTTGTGCCATTAATTTAACTTCTTTCGGGTTTACGTCACCGACAATAGCAATAGTAATATTACTCCCGGCATAGTAACTGTCGAAGAAATTTTGGACATCCTCTCTAGTAAGATTTTCTATATCTGCCTGATAACCAATTACAGGGCGTTTATAAGGATGTTGGGTGAAAGCCGTATTTAAAAAAGCCTCAACCATCTTACCTACAGGGGAGTTATCCGTGCGTAGTTTTCTTTCTTCTAAAATTACTTGTTTTTCCGTATAAAATTCTCTGAAAACTGGGTTTAAAAATCTATCGGATTCCAAATACATCCACAACTCTAATTTGTTGCTAGGAAAATTATAAAAATACACAGTGGCATCAGCAGAAGTTGCTGCATTTAAACCAACTCCTCCTTCTAATTCGATAATTTTTCCTAATTCATTTTGATTGACAAATTTATTTGCCTGTGCATTTAATTCTCTAAATTGACTTTCTAATTCTGCTAATTTTTCTTGGTTATTCTCTTTTTTTACTTCCTTTATTTCTTCAAAAACTTTATCTAATTTATCTAAAATAATTTTTTCTTCTTGATAGTTATTAGTACCTATTTTTTTTGTACCTTTAAAGGCTAAATGCTCTAAAAAGTGAGCAACTCCAGTCTTTCCATCGAGCTCATTTGCACCGCCAACATCAACATAAGTGACAAAAGAAATAATTGGTGCATTTTTATTTTCTAAAACAATAAATTTGATATTATTATCTAAAGTAAATTCAGTAATATTATTTTTAACTTGCTCTAAATAAGGCTTTATTGATTGTGATTGATTAATTGACGATGTTTTTGCTAAAGCTAAATTAGGCGAAAAATTCCAGAATAAAAGAGTGAATAAACACCAACAAAAAAATTTTTTAAACATTGTAAATAGTAAATAATAAGGAATAGAAATAAAAATTGATAGTTTTATCTTATAAGTTTATTTTTTATCGTCAATTGTTAATTATTCATTATTCATTATTCATTATCAATTATTAACTATTCTACGAATTTCAGAATAAAAACAAGTTTGAGTAACTTCTCCATTATTTTTCACAATAGTATTGCGTAACCGTAAATTATCACTAGCAAAATAAATTCTTTCCTCCATAGATTGATTATTTTCTTCAATCATTAAAGTTAAAGATTCATCCTCAGCTAATATATATTTTCCCATTAAAGCTTTATCATCACTTAAAACTCGTAAAATTTTTCCTTGATTATGATTATTTTCATCAGCAAAAATTAACATTAAGCTATTTCCTTGTTGTTTTGGTTTACCCCAATCAGGAGAATTATCCCAATTTGAAGTCATCATCCCTAGACTTAAATCTAAATTTAGGTTATACTTCTCACAAAATTGCTCAACCTGTGAGTTATCATCGGACGATAAAAGATTAATAGTTATGTTCGCTTTACTGTTATCAACGTTATCTTGACTAAGATTGTAAGTTGTACGTTGAGAAAACCAATCCCCAGAAGTTTTTTCTAAAAAAGTATTAATATCCATCAATATCGAATTTTGTTTGTTATAGCATTATCAATTATAAAGTATTGGTTTCTTTCTCAAAACACTTCTATAGATTAAAATGACAGAAAAAGAAAACTTATTACTTTAACTAAATCAATAATTATGATAATCTTACCCGGCACGATAGTTACAGTTACTAATGTTGATGATATTTATTACAGATTTGAAGGCTTAGTGCAAAGAGTCACCGATGGAAACGCAGCAGTATTATTTGAAGGAGGCAACTGGGATAAACTTATTACCTTTAGGTTATCAGAATTAGAGGTTGTCGATCCTAAAAAGAAAAAATAATTAATTAACGACGCAATTAACTATTAACAATTATTATTCTTTTTTTCATTAGACTTCTCTAATAATTATTTTGATAGGATTGAGAATGATAATAAACTAGATTGATTTAATAACTTCAATGTTAAAATTGATTTTATTTCTCTTTTATGAAAATATTTATTATGCTAATAAATCACCAACCCAAGTAAGAGAGTCATTTTTTTTCCTCTTATTTCCTTTTAAAAGGGAGTTAAAGTTTTTAAGGATAAAGATTGTTGCGTCTGAGGATGACTAAAATTAATTTCTCGCGCATGAAGATGCAATCTAATCTTATTATCCTCTAATTTTCCATATAAGCGATCGCCTTTGATAGCTATTCCTAAACCTTCAAGACAATGGATTCTTAGCTGATGAGTTCTTCCAGTGATAGGTTTTAATTGTAATCGTGTATGTCCATTTTCTATTCCCATGACCTGAAAATGAGTAACACTAGGTTTACCATAATCATAATTTACCTCTTGTCGTGGGCGTGTCAGTGGATTTGACCATAAAGGTAAATTAATCATTCCTTCTGAAGTAGAGATTAAACCATCTAACACCGCCTCATAAATTTTTTTAACCTGTCTTTGGGCAAATTGTCGAGATAAATTGACATAACATTCTTTAGTTTTTGCCAAAATTAATATGCCTGAAGTATCTTGATCTAATCTATGGACTGTGGTAATATAATAGTTACGATTATCCTTAGAAATCTCTCTAAAACGACTAATCACACTGTCAAAATTTTCCCTTCCTCTACCTGATACTGATAATAACCCACTGGGTTTATTTACCACCAATAACCAATCATCTTCATAAATAATCGGGATAGATTCTTGAGTATCAAAGGGTGTAAAAGTAGGTAAACCCGATAATAAAAAGCCCATTAACGGCTGACATCTTTCTTCACAAGCAGGATAGAAATTACCTTCAATTTTTTCTCCATCTGGAGAATTTTCTCCCCACCAAAATTCAGCCATAGCAAGGGGTTGTAAATGATTTGTTGCCGCATAGTGTAATAGTTTCGGGGCGCAACAATCTCCCGTACCAGTAGGAATAAAAGTTTTATTAAATAATTTGCCTACGCTTAAACTATCCCCTTTAAAATTAGTAATAGTATAGGCAGTTTGCATTTGTGCTTGTAACTGTTTTGATAATTCTTTTCGTTGTGATTTTAGTTGTTGAATTTTAAGACTATTTTGATTAATTACTTGTTTTAAAGGATTTAATTTTTCTTGCCATTTATGTTTAAAATTACGTCTTTCCCAATCATCTTTTCTACTTTCTTGCTGTAAATTATACAGTTTTTTATCAAGATTATTTTCTAGTAATAGTTGATAGTAAAATATACTATCTCTACTTTTTTGTGATAGCTTAAATAAAAATTCTGTCACCAAAACTATTATAAATTCATGATTTTGAAGACTATTGACATATACAATCCGTTTTTTATCTCTAACTTTTTTTCTTTCATTATGAATAACTTTTAATTCTTGCCATTGACTTTCATATTCTATATTTAGTTGTAAATATTCTTGATTAATAGATAAATTTTTGAGGGTAAGAATCTCATTTTTAATATTATCTAATTGTTTAATAGTTAAATTTTCAGCTAAGGCAATAACAGAATTACTAGAAATTTGTGATACCCAACCATTAACTTCTTTTTGACTATTTAATAATCCTGAAAATGCTTTAATTACTCCTATTTTTCCTTGATTATCTTTTGCTATTAAAATTCCTAACATTTTTCCTTTGACGGTATAAAAGTTAATTTCTTTTAATTGATGATATAAATTTAAGGCAATTTTTTCTGCTAAATTTGTGCGAGGTAATTTAAGGATAATCCCTGTTTTTGGGCAGATTCCCTCATAATAATAACTGATAACCTCTTTTTCTTCTATTTCTGCTAAAGAGATAAAATCTGTTAATGGATGAAATAATTTATCTAAATGACTCAAAATAAGAATATTTTTTTGCTAATTAAACTATTTAAAAAAAACTGGTGGGAGATGAAAAACCTAATAAATGTAGAAAAAATTAAACCTGAAACCTACTTAAATCGGATATTCAAACCATCGAACTGAGGTTAAGTTAGTATTTGACTATTAACTATAATCTATCAAGAAAAGACCTAGGTTAAAAAAAATCAGTAAAATTTTTCTAAACTTATTATTTGAGATTGAAAAATTACGATAAACTAAAGGTACATCTTGAGATGAATAATCACAATTAACTCATTAGAGAAACGAGAGTGAATGAGCGTTATTTATTGCCTCAATCCCCATTGCGAAGAACCAAAAAATGATACCAGAACAAAAAAGTGTCGGAGTTGTCAATCTAATCTGATACTCCATAAACGCTATGTTGCCATCAAAAAAATTGGGCGAGGTGGTTTTGGTACAACCTATTTAGCGGTAGATATGGCACAAAAAAATCGCTACTGCGTTATTAAACAACTGGAATTGGCGGCGGCTAATCCTGACTCTCATCGCACTGCCCTTGATTTGTTTGCTAGGGAGGCAAAAACTCTGGCAAAATTAGATCATCCTCAAATACCGAAATTGTTAGATTATTTTGAAGAAAACGATCAATTTTATCTAATTCAAGATTTTGTGTTAGGGAAAGATTTAGAAAAAGAAATCAAAAAAGGGGGAATTTATCAGGAAAGTTCTGCAAAACAGTTTCTTCGTTTTATGTTGCCTGTTTTAAAGTATATTCATTCACAAAAAGTAATTCATAGGGATATTAAACCCGGAAATATTCTTCGAGAAAAAGAGACTAACAAATTATTTTTAATTGATTTTGGGGCGGTAAAAGAACAAGCTAACACTCAGTTAATGAGTCAAAATCCTCAAAGTGCTTTTACAAAAATTTCCGTCGGCACGATGGGATTTGCACCGCCAGAACAATTAGCTATGCGTCCAGTGTATTCTAGTGATGTTTATGCTTTGGCGGCTACTTGTATTTATTTATTAACAGGAAAAGCACCAAAAGATTTATGTGACAATAATACTGGTGAATTAACTTGGGAAAAATATACTAATGTTAGTGCTAATTTTGCTAAAGTTTTAAACAAAATGCTGGAGTTAGATGTTCGTAAACGTTATATTTCAGCCGATGAGGTTATTAAAGCCTTAGAATTAGTACCCTATGAACAAGAATTAGCTGGAAGTATGGTTAATTTAAGTAATGGGAAAGATTCTAATGACGATGAAGAACAAGATGTAACTATTGCTAGTTCAACTTCTCAAAATTTAGCGGATGCCATTAGAAAAAGAAAGGAAAAATTAGCAGGAAATAATCCATCATCGAGAAGTCAACAAAATGTTTTACCCTTAAGTCAACCTAAATTACAACTAACTCCTGAAATGATTATCCAAGATTATCGTCAAGGAAATCGTAATTTCAGTCAACAGGTTTTAAGTGAGTTAGATTTACACGGTTTAAAGTTAGCTGGGGCTAGTTTTTCTCAAAGTAAATTAATCGGCGTAAATTTACAAAAAGCGAATCTTTATCGCACTAATTTTTATAATGCTAATTTGGCACAAGCTAATCTTAAAGAGTGTAATTTACAAAGGGCAGAATTATATAAGGCAAATTTAAAAAATGCTGATTTACAGGGTGCTGATTTAATGGGGGCAAATCTTAATAGTGCTATTTTAAAAGATGCTAACTTAGGTGGTGCTAATCTCAAAGGTGCAAAAGTAGATGATGAGCAACTTAAAACGGCAAAAACTAATTGGCGTACTATTTTCCCCGATGGTAAAAAACGATGGTGGTAGGTATTTCCTAATTTTATTCTCTACTATAGCCCTTAAATTTATTCACCAATCCATGACAAAACGATGATTATTAGTTATTGTGTTAATCCTAGTTGTTCTCAACCAAAAAATCACCCTAAATTAAAGAAATGTATTACTTGTGGTTGTAGTTTGATTTTAAATAATCGTTATCGAGTAATCAAAATGTTGGGTAAAGGTGGATTTGGTGCGACTTTTGTGGGAGTAGATTTAACGGTAGTGGGTGATCCTTTGTGTGTAGTCAAACAATTACGACCTATGGCGGATGATCCTCAAGCCCTGAAAACTGCTATTAGTTTATTTGAAAGGGAAGCTAAAACTTTAGGGAAAATAAGCCATCCTCAAATACCTAAGTTGATGAATTACTTTGCAGATCAAGGACAATTTTACCTGATTCAAGAATTAATTAACGGACAAAATTTACAAAGGGAAGTTAAAACTCAAGGGGTTTATGGTGAAATCGCTTTGAGAAGGTTTTTAGAAGAAATTACTCCTATTCTTAAGTATCTTCATTCGGAAAAAGTGATTCACCGAGACATTAAACCCGCTAATATTTTAAGACAAAAAAAAGATGGTAAATTAGTCTTAATTGATTTTGGGGCGGTAAAAGATCAAGTAAATACTCAATTAGCTAAAACTTTTGGGCAAACTGCCTTAACTAAATTTTCTGTAGGTACAATGGGTTACGCACCTCCAGAGCAATTGGCTATGCGTCCAATATATTCTAGTGATATTTATGCTTTAGGGGCGACTTGTGTTTATTTGATTACGGGTAAATCACCGAAAAATTTTAATATTGATCCTGATACAGGACAACTACTTTGGCAAGAAGATATTAATATTAGTGGTGCTTTGGTGAAAGTGATTAACAAAATGTTGGCTCAAGATACCCGTGAACGTTACAAAAGTATTGATGAGTTGATTGAAGCCCTTAATATTCAACCTTTTCAACAGAGTTTGAGTCAAAATATCGTCGGTAATCAAATTTCAAGTAATAACACCATTGATTTAAGTCAATTAGAAGTTCATGGTACGGATGATAATATTACTCAAGTAACAAAAACAATTTCTACTACGGAAAAAATTCAAAAAGCAATTCAAAAAAGACGGATGAATAAATCCTCTAAAAATCTCTCGATTAAGTGGGATGAAGAAAAATTTTTCACTGCTTTTAATAATGGTAAAAAAGATTTTAGTGATCAAGATTTGCAAGGTTTAAATTTACAAGGTGGAAAGTTAAATAAATGTATTTTTCGTTATTCTCAATTACAAGGAATTACTTTCGCTGATGCTAATTTATCTCAAGGTAATTTCTATAGTGCGGATCTAAATTCTGCTAATCTTAGTAATGTTAATGCTTTTCAAGGATATTTTTCCAAAAGTAATTTAGAAAATGTCAATTTTTGCGGTGCAAATTTAGGAAGTGCAGATTTTACTAATGCTAACCTAAGTAATGCTAATTTATGTGGTGCAAATCTTAAAAATGCGAAAATAAATCAACAACAGTTAAAAGAAGCAAAAATTAACTGGAATACTATTTTTCCTGATGGTAGTCGCCGTTGGTGGAAAGTTTTTTAAGGAAAGTTGGGTTTTACAAATTTTACCCAACCTACAATGATAACTATTAACTAAAACTATTTATCTATAAGAATTAGAGAATTATTACTCATTGAATTTTTTTATTTAAAAGTTTTTATTTAACTGATATATTATCTTACATCAGGTTAAAATACTTAATAAGCAAAAGTCAAAAAATCAATTTTAGTATAGTTTAAGTCAATTTTAATCTCTTTGCCCTACCTTAACCAGTTAATTCTGGATAACCTCAGATAATTAAGAGATTCTTTTCTTTCTAATTTTTAATTACTTGAAGAAGTGCCTAACTCGGATATTTTTTCGAGGGTTTTACGTTTTTCTCTTTGTAAGGGTTTTTGTACTGCTTCTTGAGGTAATTGATTAATTTTAGTTAAGGCAATATCAAAATTTTTTACGGCTTCTTGTAATAACGGTAAGCTGTTTTCTTTTTGCCCTTTTGCTCTTAATATTTGTCCTTTAAGATAGTATAATTCAGGGTTTAAAGGAGTACTTTCAATGGCTTTATTAACAAAAGTTAAAGCTAAATCATAATCTTTTAAATCTCTATAAGCAAGGGCAATACCACGATTTACAAGATATTGAGGTGAGGCGTAAGTTTGTAAATTATCGATGGCTTGTTGAGGACTAGAAAAGGGTAAATTTACTGCTAACATTAAGTTTAAATAACCTTTAATTAAGTTTAATTCTGGATCATTTTTATCAATTTTTTCCGCTTTATCAAAATAATCAAAAACTAATTGTAACTTTGTCAGTGCTGCTAATGCTCCTTTTTTTTGATATTCATTCGCACCCTCTAAAAAATTCCCTACTGCTAAGTATAAATTACTACGAAGAGGATCTTCTTTGGCGATCGCCTTAGCTATTTTAATAGTTTGGAGAGTTTGAGTTTCCATGGTAGAAAAATCTTTTTCGGTATAAGCAACGGCAGCGCGTAAAGCGGGTAACATGGGATCATTAGAAGAATTATTATCTTGAGTTAGATATTTTTTTGCTTGGGGATAATTACCCTCTTCAAATAAGGCTTTAAAAGCTGATTCCGTTTGAGAAGTAATGTTGCGAGGATTAGTATTACGAAAAGGATCACCTGCAAGACAAGGGCTAGAAAAAGAAATTAAAGAAAAAATCGTCAAGAAGGAAAAAACTCTGTTAGGAGAGAATATTGGAGACAGGTGTTTACCGAGAAAAGAAAAGTAGTTGAAAGTCATATTAAGCTAGTTTTTAAGTTACAGTCAAATAAACTTGTTTATGATTTTAGCTTAAACTTTCTATGCTTTATTTAAAAAATATTAGTTATCATCCTGCGGCAACTCCTCATCCGATTATTGAAAATATAAATTTACAGCTACCCTTACAAAAGTTAGGGTTAATCGTGGGTATAAGTGGTTCTGGTAAAACTACATTACTCGAAATTTTAGCAGGATTAGCACAGAAAACCAGTGGACAAATTTTATGGGGTACAGAAGAACTAACATCAGTGGAATTACAACAATTAAGCGGTATTGTTTTTCAATTTCCTGAGCGTCATTTTTGTGGTAGTAATATCTTAGAAGAGTTAAGATTAGGACATCCCGAATTAAGTACCGAGAGAGTAAAAGAGGCTTTAACGGAAGTAGGATTAGATCATCTTAGTTATGATACCGCACCTAATGCTCTTAGTGGAGGACAACAAAGAAGATTGTCTTTAGCAGTACAATTGATTCGTCAGCCGAATATTTTACTTTTAGATGAGCCAACGGCTGGGTTAGACTGGTTAATGAAAGAAAATTTAGTTAACCTATTATCACGATTAAAACAACATTGGACTCTTCTTGTCGTCACCCATGACGCATCTGATTTAGTTGATATAGCTGATAACTGTTGGCGTATGGTAAACGGAAAAATTGAATCCGTAAATCCTGATGTTTTTAACCTCAAAAAAAAAGAAAAAATTATAGTTGATAAATGGTAATTTAAGACAAATTTTAAGCCATTATACCCTAAATTTTGGCTTAAATCATGACAACTTCTATAAGACCACAAAACTGTAAAGTTACAATAGCTAACAATAACGGTAGTATTCAATTAAGATTTAGTTATTTAGGCAAAAGACAACAGATAAACCTAGGGATACCTTACACCCCAGAGAATTTAAGTACAGCATATCTAACAGCTTACACCATTGATACAGACATAAAGAATAACCTTTACACCAACAAAGATAATTATAAAGTTAAAAAAAGTGTAATCACTAAAGAACCCGAAAAAGTAAAAGAATGGAATCTACTAGAAATATTTAACTATTACTGTAACTTAAACCCCAACCCAGACCCTGAAATAAAAAGAATAAGACTTACTGTCCAGAGATGGTTACAGATTAGTCCTCCTAAACTATTAGAGCTACATAACGCTGATTTATGGTTAAATTATTTACGCTATAAAATACCCCACAGCAAAGGCAAAGGATATGCAGATAAAACGATAGGGAGGGGTTGGAGAATCTTAATTGCTGGAATTAATCTAGCGATCGCCTTAAATAAATGTAGTAATAATCCCCTCACACCCCTATATAAAACCCTAGATACAAAGGTAAAAAAGGAAATCAAAAGCTATAGCAGTGAAGAAATAAAGATAATATTACAAAGATTTAGCAAATCATATTACAAAGACTTAATCACCTTCAGATTTTTAACAGGGTGCAGACCCTCAGAAAGTACAGCCCTAACCACTTCAGACATAATCAAAAAAGATAATAAGATATATATACAATTCAATAAAAGATATGTAAGAGGACACCTGAAAGAAGGCACTAAAAACGGTAAACTTTCAAGATATTTCCCTTGCAACCCAGACTTACAGGCATTACTCAATAATCTCACAAATCACCGTCATAACCCCTTAAATCTATTATTCCCAAGTCCTAACGGCTTATACATAAACACAGATAACCTTAGTCGTAGAATATGGAAACCAGTTATAGATGAATTAGTAGCTAACCATCAATTACCTTTCTACCTACCTTTCTATGATAGCAGACATTGTTTTGGTTCTTTAATCCTCAGAAAAACCACAGATATTAAAACCGTTAGCACAATCATGGGTAACAGTCCTCAAACCCTTTACAAACACTATCTCGCTGATAACCTTGATTTTGAAGTACCCCCTTTATAATCTTCACTGTCTTATGTCTTATTATTGTCTGTCTTTCTTGTTTATCTCAGACTTTTACGAGCCATATTCTTATAAGTTCCCTTTATAGATTATTCCCTAAGCTATCAATTATTTCTATAACCTTTTTTTACTGGTTTATCTTTTTCACCCAATATAAATAAAGACAATATAAAAGTATAGGAACTTACAATCATGATTAATCGTAATCCAGAACCCGTTAAATGGATACCTAGATTTGCAGTAACACAAAGTTTTCATGAAGAACTTAAGCAATTACAGCAAGTATTAGGGAGACCTATGGCAGAAATTAACAGGGAAGGATTAACCCTTATTCTCCAAAAATACTCTAAGCAATAAAAAAGATAAGAACCACCCAGACCCATCTGAAGTACTCTTATCTTCTCTCGTATAAACTTTTTGAATAAAATAATTAAATGTCATGAACCAAGAAGCAAACAACTCTCTCAAGACCCCTCTCAATCAAGCTGTAACCACTGCTAACTATATATTGGGCGATTCTCAAGTAAATCAAGAATTAACCACTACATCTACAGAGGTAATCTCAGAACAGACACAATTATCTATTAGTGATATTATAGCAGATTCTTGGAATGACGGCACAGAAAATAACTATAACACTGATAATTCTTGGAATGATTTTGATTTTGATTCACAAAAAAATAGTATAGAAAATGACAGTACAGAAATTAAGAAATATATACCTAAAACATCTCTAAGCCCTGAAGACCTAGAAATAGTTAACTTATTCTTTGACACATTAGGCTATAAAAAAGGGGAATTACTCAGAATCAGAGGATTTGATGAGAAAGAAAAAGCAGTAACTCATACCACCCCCTACCCTTTAAAACAACTTAATATCAAAAGTAAAACAGCTTATTATTTTTTACCTAACAGCTACGGTACACCCGAAGATATACCTCAAGGATTATCTAATTATCAGTCTAATAACTATGGATATAAACAAGCACATATTCTAGCTGGAAGAACTCACTATATGGAGTTCGATAACCTCACCTATGAGGAACAATTAACAATAATCGAGAAACTCAAATTACCTAAACCTACCCTTGCTATTCATACAGGAGGTAAATCAATTCATTATTACTGGGTATTAAAAGAACCCACACCAGCTAAACAATGGAGAGTATTGCAAGATAAGTTAATGGATTATCTCTCAGATTCTGATACTTCCCTAAGAGATATTTCACAGTTGATGAGATTACCCCAATGTCCTTATGTTAGTAAAGAAAAAAAATACTCTGGTAAAGAAACAACAATACTCCATGACCTTTGTGACCGCTCTCTCAGATATACACATGAAGACCTTGATAAAGTAATCCCCATCACTCCTAAGCTAGATCGTACCAGTAGTAAGATGAAGAAAGCTCCTGTAACCACAGACTCTGATAAAGTACCTGATTTAGTAGTATTATTGCATGGATTAGGCTTAAAATTACCTACCGATGCTTACCTAGCCAAAGCCCTTGAGGATGAATACCTAATAGTTGCCAACCTCACAGACGACAGAAACAATTACCTCTGTAAAGCTAGTTTTAGCTTAGGACAATTAGTTCATCAAGGTTTAGACGAAAAACTCATTAAAGACATAATGCTACAAGCTAGTTATATTAATAGCAAAATATTAAAAGAAGGAAAAGAAAAAGAGGAAGAAAATAAAAAGATAATTAAAGACCTCATTAATAGGGCATTAGAATGTGGAAAAGCAAACCCCCGTAGCGATCGCCCTCAATCAGATAAAGACCTTAAAGAAAAAGCAAAAAACTATAAAAAATTCATTGACAATCGCAAGATAATTGATGAACTACAAACAGGCTTTGATGGAATCTTAACTTATGATGATGATTTCATGGACTGGTTTTTATATGATGACAAACTAAAACACTTTGATAAAAAATCAGTAACAGTTATAGAGAAAATCATTGAGGAAAGAAGGATACAGCTATCAAAGAATTATTGTAACCTCTATGGTATCCCCGAAGACCACCCCGTAGTATTCCATAACCCTGATTATGCCGATGTAGTTAAACTCTGTAACACCTTAAGATTAAGATTTGTAGGAAACATGGATCATAACTTAAATAATTACTTACCCCTAGCTAACGGAATGTTAAACCTTGAAACATTAGAGCTAACAGACCACCACCCTAGTTATAGAAATACTTATTGTTTACCCCATGAATACCAACCTACTGCTGAATGCCCCTTATTCCTTGATTGGCTAGAAAATGAAGCATTAACAAACAAAGAAGATATATTGATTATACAAGCCTTCTTCTATGCTACTTTGACAGGTATGGGAGTTCATAAATTTCTTGAGTTAGTAGGAAGACCCCGTTCTGGTAAAGGAACATTAATGAGAGTTTTAATAACTTTAATGGGTAGTAAAAACAGTGCTAGTACAGACCTTGACACCTTAGAAAACTCTAATTATATTATGCCTAAAGTTATTGATAAAAGATTAATAGCTATATCAGAAACCGAGGAAAAGCATGATAGAAAAATAACCAGATTTTTAGGCTTAACAGGCAGAGATGCTATGAAAATAGAAGAAAAATTTAAACCTATCAGAGAGGATAAAACCTTTCAAGGATTAGTCTTATTTGCATCAAACTATAGACTAACAGGTAAAGACCCTGCCAAAGCCCTTGATAGCAGACGTATTACTGTTCATGTTGATAATAACACAAACCCTAAAGAAAGAATCCCCCTTTGTGAAGATATTAGAGGAATTATTACAGGTAAATTTGTACCAGAAATGAGCGGTATCCTTAATTGGGTATTATCCATTGACCCTCACAAAGCAAAACAAGTCTTAAACAATCCCTCAGAATATATTAAGCATTATCTCCAAACTACCATGAAAAATGATATAGATGGTGATCGCCTTGAGCAATTCATCGAAGACACATTAGTAATAGATCCTGATGGCATTGTTTACCCTAAAGAACTTTATGAAAAATATTCTCAGTATTGCCAAGAAGAAACAGGAAACTCATGGAGTAACAACTTTAAGTCACCTCAAGGACTAATCAATAAAATCAAACTCTTACTAGACAATAAATTTAAAGTTAAATATAAAGTCTTACCCAGAACTAACAAAGGAAACCGCTATCAAGGTTTTCGTATAGCCAACGCAAATGATCCAGAAAATTACGGGTTAATATCCCAAGCATACAAACTAGATAACAACATTTAGTGTACCTTCATTTTCCACAGTGTACCTTTAACTAAGGATACACAAACCCCAAAGCCTTTGCAATTACTATATTGTAGAGGTTTTAAAATTTGTTACAGTGTACATTCATTTTTCCCAGTGTATCTTTAAATCTAAGAATACACTCCCCCAAACCCTTACACTATATAGCTTTTAATAACCTCAGTGTACCGTGTGTATCCTTTTAGCCAAAACTCTCTCATATATTATGTTTTTATATATTATTCCTTTTATTATTTCTTACCCTACGAACCAGTTGTAGAAAAAAAATATAAAAATATATCCAAAAAAATTTCTACGCATAACTTTATTAAAAAGAATACACACTCTACACTCAAGAGCTATAACACATATATATCAAGTATTCTAGCGGTGTATCTTGAATTTAAAGGATACACTTTTTCGCTAAAAGGATACACTAAATCATGAAGGTACACTAGCTATATACAAACTACATTATTTAACCTTAGTAATTTTGCGAGATATTGCTTTAGGCTTACCGTAATGTTTAGTACAGGATAAACCAGAGATTCTTGATAAATGCAAGAAAGCAGAAGGGAAAGCCCTAATAATTAATTTTTGCTCAGGAGTCATGATAGTTACTGAAAATGTTATCATTATTTCTCTGAGTGTTAGTATATATGTACTGAGAGAAAAGATAAGCACCAACAACAACAAATGGCACGAACAAGCAATGAAGTAGTATAGAGAAAAGGTAAAGTAGAAAACGCTAGAAAGTTGACAGTGCAACGAGAAAAGTCAATAAAGCATGGTCAAAGTCAAAAATAAATGTTACAATAGATAAGTAATGAAGGGAAGATAAAACCATGATAACAGACATATCACAGATAACCTTAGATGTAAGTGATTTAGAATCTTACGAAATAATGGGAGTATTTGAAGGTAATGTATATATAGATTCTGAACAAATAGATTATGAAGATGAATCAGAGAAACCAGAAGAACACATAATATTGATAATACCAATAGAAGAATATGTGAGAGCTTGGCACAATTATTTACTAGCAAAACAAAATATATGTAAAATCTGTAACAGTTTCTATAGAGGTCATTACGGAGATTTTCGTGTAGAAAAAGGGGAAAATTTAAAGGAAAAAAACCCTATAGCTATATGGAATGAAGAAAAAGAAGATATAGAGTTTGTAGAAGTAGAAACCTTTAAAATCGATAAATTTGAAGATAAACCTTTTGATATGGAAGGAGGAGGAATGGCTACTATAAGATTTTATCCCCCTAAATTCAGCTAAACAATCAAAGACCTCTACCCAGACATTAAGAGAGAGGTTTATCAGTAATATAAGGGGTAATATCATCACATAGAAATTTATTGTAATAAACACCATCTTTCTTAACAAACATATTAAGGTAAAATTGCCATCGTGTTAATTTCTCAGGGTTATTTTTATGTTTACTCAGGTAAGTTTCAGGAATACCCAGAGCATTTTCTATTTGTTTCTGTGAAGGATTAAAAGGCAATTTAGCACAATTTAACCTCATCTTATCTATTGTAAGCTCATCAGACACCACAGCATCATCATTAAGAGGTGTAATTCCTTGTATATCAATTATCCCCTTATCTTGAGATTCAGAGGGAAGTAATGGGTCAACAAACTTAAACGGATAATCATTATCATTAACTAGGGGTAATGGATCAATAGAATCATCAAACAGATTATTAACCTTTAAATTAACGTTATCAATATCCTTAATATCCTTTAAATTATCAGTAACTTTACCCTGAAGAACTAAAGTACTAGCTACCCTATCTTTAACTACCTCAGCAACAAACATCATAAAATCAGAGTTATTAACCACCAGTTCAGCTAAATCCTGAAGATTATCCTTAACTATTTGTTCAATCTCTTTACTATCAATTACTACCTTATTGCTACCCTCAGAATCAAAAGGGAACGAACCAGAAATTAATAAAGTGATTGCCCGTTCATAAAAACTTTGCTTACTAATCCCTAATTCCTTGATTTTCGCTGAAAAGTTATTGTAAACATCTGTATCTAACCTGAAACTAACCTGAGTTGAACTCATAATTATTTATCTACCGTTTACTTTTAATTACTACTATCTTAACATAAACTTAAGTGAGCTACTATTTACTTTTAATTACTACCAAAGGACATTACTGAAAGAAAAAGAGAAAAAATAATAACAAATGGTACGCAAAAACAATAAAAACAAATCAGGTAAAATACAGAATTTTTTAAAAGGGTTGTCAAATATTGAAGCAATAAAGGCTAGAATAAATACAGCAAGGGGATCTCAAGGGGTGTCAACATTGACAAAGGTGCGGAATAAATGTTATTACGTTTCACTCATCTATTACAGATTATAACACATCAGAGGTGCGGAACATAATCTAAGTAAAAACCAAGAATACCAAGAAGAACCGCACATATCAAAAAAGGATATAGGGAATTACAATGTGTTTAGGTAGTAATAGGGATTCGTAAAACTAGAGAGGAAAAGAGAGAGAGAGAAAAGAGAGAGGAGAGAAAGGGTAAAAAGTATATAAAAAACTAAAGAGAGCCGAAGCCCTCAAAATTAGTAACTGCGAGGTTTAAAACCCTGTCTAAGTAAAGATTTCAGTTAATAAAGTTTAAATATTCTGCGAGGTTAAATCAAAGAGAATTGGTTAACAGGAGAATAGCAACACCAACCAGAAAGCGAAGAAGAAAGACCCCAACCTTGAGGAATAGGTAAACTATCAAGGTAAACAAAGCAAGGTATATTAAGAAAAACAGCATAAGCTAAAGTTGCCCAAGTACCCGACCCCTTGCCATTAAAGGTGTTAGGAGAAGGTTTTAAGCCCGAAGGACAAGGAGAAGAAGGGAAAGAAACAAGACAGCCCTGAGAAACCTTAATTTCATTCACCATCGCCATAGAACGCCGAGCAAAGCTAGATTTACCCTTACCGTAATCAGAAGCCTTAAAAACCCTTAAATTAACTGAATTATTAACAGAATATAACCGTACCATAGCATCAACACCTTTAGCACAGCCCACAAATATCTGTTTATCCCTTACCGACTCAAGAACAAGAGGGAGAATAAAAGGAGAATAAGAACGAGAACCAGAAAAACCAACAATATCATAATTACTAATCATTACAGAACCTCAAAATGTAAAGGACAAAGCCCCCCGAAGGAGGTGCGGAATAAACTAGAACGGGCATTGTGTCTCCATAAAAGCCTTAAGCTCAGCAGAAGCAGAAACTAACTTCTGATAGTTATCGATACCCCCCATCATCTCTAAATCAGCAAAGAGAGATAATCTTTTCATAGTGTCCAAAGCCTTACGAAGCTCATCAAGACGGGAAGCATAAACCGAAGAATTATAAGTAGAAAGCTCCATACGAACAGGAAATAATTTAGCAGTCATAATTTGATACTTTTCTTTATTGAATATATACATTATAACCAAGATTCTTAAAAAAAGCAAAGAATTTATAAGCAATTTTAAAGATTTTACGGTATAATATAAATATGGGAAAACCCCAGAAATTCAATAAAAAACAAAGAAAATTACGATTATGTCACATATACTATTTAATTTCAGTAACATCGAAAAGGTTACATGGATTGACCGCAAAGACATCAAAATGATCAAGATTAACAGTAATGAATATTGCACAGTTCATCTAAAAGCTGGAGAAACCATCAAAATAACGGCGGAAGAAGTCAAGGAAGTAATGACAGAAGCGAGAAAAACCCGAAGCAGTAACATAGAGATTATAGACAACAAAGATAACACATATACAGCAAAAAATACTGTTAAAGGCACTGAATATACAGTTATGCCTAATGATTGCTTTATTGATTGCACCTGCCCTGATTACGGCAACCAATGGATCATATTTGAAGGAGAGAAAGCGTTATGTAAACACGGACACGCTCTATTAAATCATTTAGGGTTAAGCAGTTTTCAGGAATACCTAGAAGACCTTGAAGAAAAACAGATCCAAAGACAATATCAAGAATACTTAGAAGAACAAGAGTATTACCACTTAATTAATGGTGAATTTGATTACATCGAAGAATACGAACGGTTAAACCAAGAAATATCAAGAGACATAAATCTAGGAATGTAAACAATTATAAGCAATTAACAATTAACCTACACATAAACAACGGAGTAACAAACATGGGACAAGCAAACGAAAGCTATACATTATGGCAAGAAGAACTAGACGAAATACTAACAAATCATTATGGAATGTACCCTGATTTATTAGAAGATGACAGAGAGTATTATATAGAACTATTCGAGGAAGGATTGACCCCTAACCAAGCCTTTAACGAATTAGATTTACCACAAACAGACCTTGAATTTTACTTAGAACATTACAGACTGTAAGGAATAAGCAATAACCTTAGATAACCTAAAAACCTAACTAATCCCCTGAAATATGGGGAATACACACAAACACTGGCACGAAAAAACATGAACCCATCACATCAATTAATATCACAGCACTTCACCCCGTACCTAATCGATAAAGCACTCTACCACCTTGATAGAAGTCATTATAATTACCGTTACCAAGACCTCCAAATCGATTTATGGTTCACAGGATTATGGACAAACTTAGCAGGAATCATTAGTTATAAAGATTATGCAGAGTTCTTAATGCTCTACACCCAAGCAAAAGCCTATCAATTACCTTACAAGCAAGTAGGAGAAAACATATATATAGTGCAAGGTAAACAAACAAAATATTACACTGTCACCCCCTACAATTGCAATTGTCCATTATTCAGATTGAGACAGAAAAGAAAGCAAGAATTACCGCAGTTTTTTAAATACTTTCCTGTTACTTGCTTAATTAAGAACCTAACAGACTAAAACCATTGCTTATTAATTTTTAGCTTTAGCCCTAATCTTCTGCGTCTCTCAGTAATAATGGGATGATTAATAACTTTAGGGTTATCTTTATAAATTTTATCATTACCCTTTTTAACAGACTGAGAGAAATCTACTATAATTACTTTTGGGGAGTCCATAACTTTTTTAAATATTGTTCAATTGCATTTGCTATAAATTCACTACAAGACAAACCACTATCAGCCAAAGCCTTATTAAATAATGGTTCAAGGTCTTCATAAAGAGATACACTCATAGATTTTTTTAAGCGAGGGCGATCGCTAGAAACTACCCAACCATCTTCTCTTTTTGCTTGATGAATGTAAGTTTTTCTTATAGGCGGAGTTGTTACAGCTTTATCTAAATCCCAACCTCTTTCTAATCTACTATAAACGGTTGCCAAAGCTATATTATTAGCTATTGCTTTTTCTCGATATTCATTAGGAAAAATCTTATTTGTTTTGCGTTTAACCATATAAACTTATTTTTAAATAGTGAGTAAATTATAACAATTATTAAAGAATATAACAAAATGAAATACAGGGCTATAAAGTTTTTACACTTACTAAATCTGTTATCATAGAAGTAACGAACGAGAATAAATACAAGAATATTGTAATTTTCTTTTTTTTATTGAATTTGTAGTAAGGGGAATTAACCCCTTTTTTATTATAACCTAAACTAATCTTCTAAATCTTGAGTAAAGTATTCAGAAGCACCACAGACTATAAGGACACTACCCACAAGACTTCTTTTTTGAGCCATCTTACAGACAGTATTAACCACAGAAAAATCATTCATTTTACCAGTACTCTTATCAACACGAGTAAACTTTTTTTCTTTATTATTAGCAATACCGTCACATTGACCTACTAAATCACCATAGCGATATAAACTACAACGATAATGATAATGATAATGATAATGGAATAATTCTTTGTCATAATCCACAATTTTATCAATTAAATCAAAGGTAGGACGTAGCTTAAATAATCTTATTAACTTTTCAGCACCAGCCTTAAATAAAACATCTTTATTACCACAATAAGGAATCGTACCATAATCTATTTTTTCTACTAAATAACGTTTAACATATTGTCTCATAGCATCAAAAACTACATTAGCTTGTTCGATGTCTTCATCCTCAAGTAAATTAAACTTTAAAGGAACATTTACTAACTCTTTATTAATTACCTGAATCTCTGAATTATTAGCCATAAACTTATCGTTTCTTTACTTTATTTTCCTTATTATAGCACATAACTTATTCTTTATATTTTTAAAGATTTACTAGCAATTTTAAAGAATATTAGTTATAATAAAGATATAACGGAAAGGAAATCAAGAGAGAGAAAAAAGCCTTGATAAATCCCTTAAGTTATAGCAAATTCAATAAAAAAAAGGAACAATCAAAAATGATAAATACAGTAACAATAGCAGGATATATAGGTGCAGAACCTACCATGAATATTTATGGAGAAGCAACAAAAGTTAGTTTCTCAGTAGCGGTAAATACCATGATAAAAGGAGAGGAAAAAACATCATGGATACCTTGTGAATGTTGGGGAAATCAAGCGATATTTGTTAATAACTATTTAGGCTCAGGGAGTTATGTAATAGTATCAGGAAAGATAGAACAAAGTTCATGGGAAAGCGAGGAAGGAGAGAAAAAAACAAGACTATTTATATATGCTAATCAAGTAGAATCACCTAAACCTAAGCAAGAACAAAAAGGAGGAAAAAAAGGTAAATAAACAATAAAAGTCTGAGGGGTTAAATGCTTTATCTACAATCATTTTAGCTAATTTAGATGTAAAAAAGTCTGCACCCTAAATTACATAAAATAAGAGGGTTTAACCGCCCTCACCTACAATCTACCAATTACTATTAAAATACTACCAACTACATGACAGAAACTAAAGGCACATACAAACTCTATGAATTAGGCGATCGCTTAAATGAATTAGAACAGACCATAGAAAACCTTGAGGGGGTAGATATACCTGCTGATTTACACCTAGAATACTTAGAGTTATTGGAGGAAGCAGACGAGACAAACAATAAATTTATAGAAAAGATTGATTCTATTTTATCCTTAATTCAGTCAAGAAAAAGATGGTTAGAAATCAGAAAAGCAGAAGCAGACAGACTAACAAAACTGGTACGAAAAGACGAGAAAGCAATCGATTGGTTACAAGAATACCTTAAGAAACATTTAGAGAAGATAGGTAAAACAAAACTGAGAACAAATAAATTTAATGTATCCATCAGAAAAGCATCTATAGCACCCTTACAACTACTGAGAGAAAATGCTAAAGATTACCCCCCAGAATACCAGAAAATAACGGTAGAGATAGATAAAAAAGCCCTCAGAAAAGCAGTCACAGACAATGAAAAAATAGCATTGAAATATGGTTGTTTAGGAGAAAAATCAACTTATCTCAGTATAAAATAGTAAACAAAGAGGGGTATAAAAGCCCCTTAAATAATTCAAATAAAAAGGTAACAATAAAACATAAAAACAAAATACTTTAGAGCCTTTATTCAGGTTAGCAAGGAAATCTTCTGATCAACTTATAATAAATATTTCCCAATTACAAAAAATTAAAAAAGAACTTGGTTTATGATAATTAATAAAACTAAATTTGTCTTTAAAAACTTTTCTTCTATCCTTACTTGGAGTTATAATAAAAGAAGATTAACCCTAAAAATTACCAATGTTTCCCCAGAAATAATTGATAAAGTATTAAATTATGCTATTCACGATGTTTGCACAGGTATAAATTCCAATAAAAATCCTTTAGATATAGATAGTTTCGGGGTTATGGATAGAGTACAAGAAGCAAATAGCCATTTTAGGTTATTAATGAGTAAAGAATTATGTCAATACAGAACCACTATTACCTCTAATAACCCCCCTAGTGACCCTTTAGACGGTGATATTTCAGCTTATGAAGATGCTATTTATGAGTAAAAAATTATGAGAAAACTAATCAAAAAAACTTTAATTGGTGATAGTACTTTATCTTGGTATTACGATGGTTATAAATTGGAATTAACCACGAATATTGATAATGATGAGATTAATAAAAAAATACTAAGGGAAGCTCTCAGTTTTGGTAGTTACCCTATCGGTAATTTTATTCGCCCTCCAGAAGAAGGAATTAGTGCGTATAAATTAGTAAGTAAAATAAAAAAAGCAGAAGAAATCACATCTAAAGAATTGAAAAATAATGCCGAAATTATTACTTTATTTGAAGATTACCCACCTTTATTACCTAAAGATCAAAAAAAAATAGATGAAATAGTTAAACATAGGCAAAAAATGATGTTAAAGGGTATTTTTTTAGATTGAAATACTAATTATTCTGTTGTAAATTCAATATTTTTTTCTTATTCTCAGCACTAAACCTTAACTCAGGGATACTTTGACTTTCCTCATAAAATCCCTTTAAAAGATTAACAACACTATTACGTCACTGTGTCGTTCTTTTCTTAGAGAAAAGCTAAAACTCAGAACCAATCAATAACTATAAGTACTTATCATAATTAGTGACGCTCTAAAGCCGCTAGGCACGGGCTTCACTACGTTCGCTTGACCAGAACAAAGTAAAAATCTAAGTACTACTACAGCTTTCCTATTATACCCTTATCAGAGGTGTGACTATTTCACATTGTTTCGGAGTCGCTACGGACGCATAAAATGGGGAAAAAAGTTCACTTAACCCCGTAACGTCCTCCACTCCATTTATTTTTGAAATTGCACACATATCAAAATCGAATATGAACCTTAAAAACGGGTGAAAAGAAGCTGTCTTTTAGTAGGTAAAATTATGAGTCAGTTAAAATTAAATGTACCATATCCATTAGTTGCAATAATAGCACAACAAGCAGGAGCAAAAGAAATTTACTGGAGAGAATCAAGAAGAAGTTACACAGGATATGTAGCTGAAGTATGGTTCGATAAGCTACCGAGTAAATTTATAGGTAAGTGGATAGAAGTAACGCAACAAAGTATTTTAGTCAGAAACATAGAAAACTTAGGGTTTAGTGTATCAATACCTTGCACAGTACCAGAAGGACACATAAAACTAACTCAAGGAATCCGTAACCATAAACGAACCAGATTAGAGATTATAGCGTAATCAACAAATTAACAATTAACAATAACTCCTATACATTCTCAATACGACACATAAATTACAATACATAAATCAAGGTAATCAAAATGTTAGAAATAATCAACTCAATCATAAGCTTAACCATCATCTCAGTATTATTCATGTACGCTAATTACACAGCAAAAACAAAAGAATACAAAAAGTTAATCATAGTAACAAATAAAGTATCAGGAGACTTTAAATATAACTTAAATGTCAGTACAAGGAAATTCTGGACAACACTATATCGCTTAGAAGACAAATATACTAAAAACCATAATATCAATATCAGGTATTTCTAACAGTAACAATTAACAATTAGGCATTAACAGACTTAGCTACCATCACATTACATTAGCTTTGATTTACTACCATTAGCTACCATAACCTAAAACCCCAGATTTTTACGATAATTAGGGTTAAACTTAAGTTTATTTTGAATTATATTTGCCCCTGCCTGACTAGCATAATTAATACCAGCCATAAATTCTTCCTTAGATACATAATCAATGTTATTAATTGTCTTAACGTTATAATCTACCTTAACCTCTTGGGGAGTCATATTAGAATCATTAAAAGCACGAGCAAAACTCTCAGGTATTTTATCCATAGCTGAACCAACAGAACGAGGTACAGACTCAATATCTTTAATATTATTAATTATCCTTTGTGAATCATCACCATAAGAACTAATAGAATCCATACCCAAACTATAAGGTAAACTATCTATATTTACCCCTAAATCCTTAAAACCATTAGTATCAGAGTAATTAAAACCCCCTAACTCAGACATAGATAAAACAGACTTTTTTACATTTTTAAAAACATTTTTTACTAAACTATTATCCTTAGTAAAATTACCTAATTTTTGCTTAATACTCTTAAAGAATTTTTTAGTTTTACCCCACAAAGAAAAAGGAGTTAAATCTATTGGTTTATCAATAACTTTACTAGCCTTAATTAAATCATTATTATTACCAAATAAACCACCCGTATTAAAACCTACTAATCTCCTATATAAATCAGGATTATTTCTTCTTAAAATCTTAGTAGAATTAGCATTTATCACATAATCCCCAGACCTTAACTTAGCAGGAATTATATCACCATGACTGCTATTACCCCATCCCTGAAGTAAACCAGAACCTTTAAAAATTCTACCCTTAGTTAAATTCTCAGTAAATAAATTAGGATTAGGTAAACTCTTAATATTATCAGGTAAATAATTTATTATCCCCCCAGTATTTCTCTTATTTAATTTACCATATTCTTTAACTTCTTTCTGAGACAATAACCCCTTAGTAACAGCTAAAATATCCCCTCGTTTCCTTATCCAATCAGCAGTACTTTTATTAGCTAAAAATGGATCATTACCAAACGCAGTTAAAGACTTAATTCTTTCTTTCTCTGCTATCCTTTCTTGTTCTTGATTAGGATCTTTTTTCTTACCAGCTAAGAAACTTAACCCCGTCATAGCTAAAGAAGGTAAATAATCTAACCAACCTTTTTTCTTTTTTGGTGATAAGGAATTATATAATACTTTACCATCACCTCTATTAGTTAATCCTGTATCTACACCAGATAAATCAACATCAAATTTTCCCCAATCCCCAAAAATACCACCAGTAGCTAATGGCTTAATAACACCACCTTTATTACGAGTTTGATGGTAAGTAGGATTACCGTCTTTATCCTTTAAATAAGCCCCTTCAGTTTTCTCTAACTCATTTAATAAAGCAAAGGCTTCAATCCTTTTATATTGTAACTTTTTAGCTTTCTTAGGGTCAGGAGTAGGATTCATAATCCCCCATAATTGCATACCAAGAGTACCCAAACCACCGATAAAAGGCATTAAACCACTAAGACCAAATAAGCTATTATCATTGTATTTAGAGTAATCTTGTTGACCAAAAATCCCCCCCATGAACTTAGGTAAAACATGGTTCGCCAATATATCAGAAGTATTATTATTAAGCACATAATCACCACCATGAAGCATAGCAGGGATAGTATCACCTAAATAAGAATTACCACCCTTAACCGTACCACCACCAGAGAAAACATGACCCTTATCAAGATTATTAAGGAACTCTAAATTATCATAACCAATAGTTTTAGCTTGACTAGCAGGAATAACTAACTCATTAGGGGTAAGTGCAGCATTAACTAAACCATCACCCCCCACAGTACCACCTTTATTAAAACCAAAAAGTTTCTTAAAAGCACCTAAAAAACCAACACCCCTAGCACCAGCCCCCGCAATACCAGATAACCCCCCAGACTGAACTAAAGATAAAATGAACCCTACCGTTAAACCAGCTTTTCTTATTTTCTCAGCATTACCATCTTTTCTTAACCATATTTCAGCAGACCTAGTATCTTTATTACTAGAAATACCATTAGCTAACCAAGACCAAAAATTATCATCAGCAGTCATAACATTACTTAAAACTTTACCAACAGGATTAGGAGTTACAGAAGTTACAGATACATTACCCTTATTTTCATTACTTACGGGTTTAGGATTATTAGCAGTAGGATTAGTAGGTATAAACTGCATACCAGCATTAGTAAGAACTGGTAAACCTTGCTTATTAAGAGCTACAGTATATTGCAAAGTAGAACCCGAAGGAGTATATTTAGAATTTAAAGTAGTCTGTGCAACATTATTAGCAGTCCTAATAAAGTATTTAAAATCCTTACCAACCTTTAAGCGAGTAGTAGAACCATCAGGAGCATCTATCAATTGCTCATAAACAGCATTAGGGATTTGTTGACCTAAACTATTAAACTGATTCTTAGGAACTACAACAGAATTATTAGATACTTTAGGAGTATTTACAACAGGTACTTTAGGAAGATTAGAGACAGGTATATTAGAAACATTAGAAACTACTGGAGGAAGTTTAGGAGAAGTATTAGATACTTTAGGAATATTTGCTAGTGGTGATGAAGGAGTATTAAAAGCTCTATTAATGCTACTCTTAGGATTATAGATGTCAGTAAAAGCAGACTTAATACCTCCTTGATTAACTGCACTAGGTATTTTTGAAGCATTGTTAGCTACAGTTAAACTCTGCAATAAACTATTAGTAGTCTGTAATAAGCTATTAGTACTTAACAAAGTATTATTAAGAGAAACAAAGACATTATAGAGTTCAGTAAATCCTTGATTACCCCCAGACAAACTAAGTGCATTATCCTTAAAAAAAGAGACACCTAAATCTTTTAATTGGTCATCAACAGTTCTACCCTCCCCTTTCTCATAAGCCCTATGACGTATAATACGAACTATTTTAGGGATATTCTTATTTTTAACAGCCCTTCTCATACCTTCCAGTTCATTATCCGTAAATAAATCTTCTAACTGTGAAGCAACCTCAAGTAACTTTTGTATAGTCTCATCAATATCAAGACTTTCCCCCCCTTGTTCATTACCGTCATTATCATCATTATCATCATCATCATCATATTTGTAATCTTTATCCTTACCAAAACCTTTTAATTTATTAGCTAAAAACAATAACAAACCACCAAAAACCCCAGTAATACCTAATTCACCTATATCGCCACCTATATCCCCCATATCACTAAAAATATCAGGTTCATCACTAATCACCCCATAACCAGCCCCTAAAGTACCCACCTTTAACTTATAATTTTCAGGGCTTTCGTCCTCATAATCTTTCTTAGTCTGTACCAAAACATTAAAACTTGTAACATGAGGAGGAACAATAATATCATCACCATTATATTTTACATTATTAGACACCGTAACATCTTGGCTATAATCATCAGGGCTAGTCTTTATATCCTCAAAAGCTAAAGGTAAAACCCTTTGTTTATCAGAATCAGACACCACCACCTCATGAATGATTACCCCACCCTCATTAACAGCCCCATCACTTACAGTGTAAACATTTCTTTCATCAATATTAGGTTTATTCTTAGGTTTCTTAGGTTTCTTAGGTTTCTTCTTAGGTTTTTTATCATCATCATCATCATCATCATTATCATCATTAATAATTCCTTGTATAGCTTTTATAAATAATTGATTACTTTGATTACTTTGATTACCTTGATTACTTTGATTTTGATTATTTTGATTACTTTTAATTACTACCAGTTTATCTAACTTACCACTAATACCCTTAATAATCCCCTCAATAGCTACAATAGAATTATTAACAGTTTCAAGGTTTATAGTATTAACTAACTTATCCACTAAATCAGTGTAAAATTTATCTAGCTCATCAAAAGGAAAATCAACCTTTATTTTCTCTACCCTCTCCAATAACTTAAGAGTAGATTCTTCCATACTACTAACAACATTATCAAACTGGGTCGCCACAACCTCAGATTGTTTGCTGTAACTTTCTGATAGTTCTAATATAAATCTATCTAACTTCACCCCTACCTTATCAAAATCAATAGAAGGTATAACAGACTTCTGCAATACTACCTTAGCTTTATCAGGTTCACTAAAAGGCTTAAAGAAAGGGGCAATAAATCTATCAATAAGATTGCGTACCAGTATCTTTTGAATGAGTTTAGGAATATCACGAATAGCATCTAAAGCATTATCCCTTCCATCAATTATACCATCAAAAAATCCCTTAATAGAATCAGTAACACTATCACCTATTTCTCTAAATACCTTACCAAATAAATCACCTAAGTTTTTTAATTTATCCTCAACACTACTAACAGACTTTTCAAGTTCTTGTTTATCAAACTCTAATTTAGCAATCTTTACCTTTCTTTCTTCCCTGTCAGTCTCCATCGATGCTTTATCAATAGGCACAGGAGCGGACACAATATCAGCAATTTTACTATCAATAAAATCAATCTTAGCAGTAGCAGACTCCTTAGTTTTCTGCAATTCTAGCTCTAGTATTCTCCTATTTGCCAAAAAACTATCTGATTGATTACTTATTATTTCCTTAGTACTCTCAAAATTACTATTAAGAGAATTAGAATAAATATCGAGGTAATCATTATCAATATCAGCAAAACTAGCCTTAAACTTTGCAATCGCATTTACCCGATTAAACTCCAAAGAATTAATAGCATCTTTAGTTTGAGTAATAGCAAGATTAACAGACTGTAATAACTGAATATCATTAGCTACAATAGCCTTAACTTTATCACTATTTAAAGTCTCAATTATCCCCTCATATTTACCTGTTTCCTTATCAGTATCTCTTACAGTTTTATTAACCTCATTTACCTTATCATTACCCCCATTTACCAAATCCTTAGAATCATTTACAATACCCTCAATAAATCTAAGAATAGACCCTTTCTCACTAATATTAGTTAAATTCTCCTCAGCTTTATCCCTAAGAATTAAAGAAGCTATTTGCTTATCAATTATACCAGATTTTACCCCATTAATTACCGTAGCAATAGTATCATTAACCCTCGCAAAAGGGTCAGGATTATCCACAGAATTATTAACTTTTTGTTCTAGCTTATTAAGGATATTATCTACACCAAGAACAGACTTAGTTACCTTTAATTTCTCTATCTCATTCTTAGTATTTTCCTTACTTTTATCCCTATCTTTCTGAATATTATTAATCTCTCTAACTATATCAAGGTAAGCTCTAGGTAACTTATTTTGAATACTATTATTAAGATTATTAATAGACTCCTTAAGAGCATTAAAAAAACCCTTTATCTCCTGTTTAATATCCCCAAGAACAGACTTAATAGATTCCTGAAATAACTTCCCTACATTATCCCCTAAAAATCTTTTAATTACCTCAGTACTTTGATTAGTAATTCCTGACTTATTAAGGAAATTTATAGAAGCTAATTTCTCATATACCGCCTTAATATTTTCACCAAAACCCTGATAAGCAGACTGAATATTACTAAGTTTATTACCACCTAAAATATTATTATTACTATTATTAATTATACCTTGAAAACCATCTCTAATTGATTTAGGTATTTCTAACATTAATCGAGTAGTATAATTCTTAGCTTCCTGTCTTATTATATCTTCCTTAATCTTCTGGTTATCAATTACTTGGCTCGATAACTTATCAATAATTACCTTTATATTTTCCTGTAACGGCTTAACCTTATCTGAACCCTTACCTGTTATTTCTCTTATGCTACCTTTCCTTAATCCCTGTAGTTGCCGTAATTCCCTAAAGCTATCTAACCTTATTTTATCCAACTCCCTAACAAACATGATCGAGCCAGTTAGTAAAGAAGAGGGTTTACCACCTATTGCCCCTCGCTGTACTACTAAATCTCTTTTATTATCCCTAATTCTCTGCTGATTAACTAAATATTTCTCCAATAAATCCCCTTGTACTACTTCAAGGTTAAAAGTCATTTTATCTATATCAGACTTTTGTTTTAACAATTTATTTCTCTTTATCAGACTCTCAATATTCTTCTTGTCAATCTTAATGTTTTCTTTTATGCTACCCTCATTAGCTTTAATATATTGATGTATCTTCTCAAGTTCAGCAGTCGTTAACTTATTTAGAGCTACACCTTGAAGGACAGACTCTTTATATTCCTTTAGTGCTTTAAAAAGTAATAATCTTTGATTCATAAAAGTTACGGGGTATTTAGAAAAAAACCTCCAAAAATTAGGAGGAAATTAAATATATTTATCAGTAATAAAGATTTGGGCGAAAATCATTGGTACTTTTTCTCTTATCTTTTTACTTGCAATTCCCCAAACATCCCTTATTACCTTTATCCATATACTTTAATCAATGTATAGTAGTAAACCTATATAGATACCTCTATAATTAATAGCTTTTATACGCAGAATACCAAGAAAAAACAAGATAAATAATTCTTGAGCCTTACACCATAACCCCCGACACCTTCACACCCCCCCGTACAGATTAATGTAACCACGCTCACTATTGCTATATATACTTTACACAAATTACATAAAAGGGAATAGAAAAATGATAGGAAAACGTAGTAATAAATGTGAGATATGTGCCTTAGAAAAGCAAGGAGCAGAAGGAAGAATATTACTTGATAGGATAGACCAACTACTTATCAAAGGAGAACGAGCAGACAAAATACAGAAAATGTGTCAATCATTTAATTTTACTATCAGTACTTCAAAATTAGCAACTCATCGAAGATACCATTTACTACAAGAATTAGAAGAAATTACCGCAGACTTTAACCCCGAAAGCATCGAAACTTTATTACCAGAAATTAATATTGATAACACAGAAACCCTAGTCAAAGACCTCATCAAAGAATATGTTTATAGTATCCAAAGACAAATCGCCTTAACCAAGATTACCCGAGCAATGAAAGATGAATCTATTTTATCAACTTCCATCAATAATTTACTTACAACTATCAGTAAATGCAGTTATAGCTTTATTAATCCCTCATATATCCCTGAAATCAACGAAATAAACCAATACCTACAAAATAAATAATGGATACCATACACTTACTCACAGAAGACCTTGAAAAAGGATTACAACTACTTAAAAAACTTATCCGTAGCTCAAGCATAGGTTTCACAAACTTTAAAGAAGTCACCAACACCTTAATAATCATTGATAAATTACTTTACAGAATCTCAGACATTACAGATGATGACCAAGAAGACTATAGCTTATCTATCACCCTAGATGACTCAGACCCTTACTCCTAATTCCCTGCAATAAAAACTAGAAAAAATGTACACCACCTACCCTTAACCATTACCTATAGCTCAGGGGGGGCTAACCGAAGCCCTTAAGCTAAATCTCTTTTAATTAAAGTACGTTGGTAAAACCTTATTTCACCCCCTACCAAATCCTCAAACATCAATAACAATTCATTATCGATATTTTCATTTAATACCATCTCATCAAGGATATTTTTTACTACCATAGCATAATCATAAACTTTATTCTCTAACTCACTGGTAACAGTACTTTGATTCATCTTTATTTACTCCTAATTATCAGATTTTTCTTACTATATTATAACAAATCATAAAAATATTTACCACTAATTATTATTACTAATTATCATAATTAAATCTCCTATAATGAAGTTATCCCAAACAACATTTAAAAATATGCTAAAGTACAGATGGCTTAAAAATTGGCTTAAATTTCCCATTAAACAAAATAATTTCATAAAACCACAGTGCGGACACTAAGAGATTATCCTTACCAGTACATTTGATTCGTCAACCTAATATTTTACTTTTAGATGAGCCAACGGCTGGCTCATGAAAGAAAATTTAGTTAACCTATTATCACGATTAAAACAACATTGGACTCTTCTTGTCGTCACCCATGATGCTTCAGATCTAGTTGATATAGCTGATAACTGTTGGCGTATGGTAAACGGAAAAATTGAATCCGTAAATCCTGATGTTTTTAACCTCAAAAAAAAAGAAAAAATTATAGTTGATAAATGGTAATTTCCTAGAATAAAAGGAGATAGGAAGCAGGAAACAGGAAGACAAGAAGAATATAAAATAGTCTAAGTCTAATAGATAAATTAACTGAAAGAAAAAAACTTATGTAATTTGATGTCTATAGAACCCATTTGGTATCTACTAAATGTAAGTTATAATATCATCTTAAATAATGATAATCTTCATAAATGACATATTCTAGTAGCCATTGGTTTTAAATTAGTAAACCAACGGGATAATAAACCTAATGACATTACATTGGAGAACTGAGGAAAATAGAGATGACAGAGTTACAATGAGAACAAGTACAAGCAGAAAAAAATATAATGAGTAATAAAATACTTATCGTTCTAACCAGTGTTGAAAAGTATCCTAATTTGAATCGAGCTACTGGTTTGTGGCTAGGGGAAGCAGTTCACTTTGTCAAAAAAGTAGAAGAAGCAGGTTATGAAGTTGATTACGTCAGCCCCAAAGGAGGATATACACCGATTGATCCCCACAGTCTTGCAATGGCAGAATCCATTGATTGGGAATGGTATCAGAACAAAGAATTTATGAACCGTCTTGGAACTACACTTAAACCCAGTGAAGTTAATCCTGATGATTATATTGCTATCTATTATACGGGTGGACATGGGGTGATCTGGGATTTCCCTGACAATGAAGCATTACAAGCTATTAGTCAAAAAATTTATGAAAAGGGTGGTTTTGTCTGTTCCGTCTGTCATGGTGCTGTAGGCTTGTTAAATATTAGGTTATCTAATGGAGAGTTATTAATTAAAGATAAACAAGTTACTGGATTTTCTAATGAAGAAGAGAAACTGGTGGAACTTGATAAATTTATACCTTTCCTGACAGAAACTGAATTAGTAGCAAGAGGAGCTATTTACAAGAAAGCTGATGAGCCTTGGGCTACTTTTGCAGTGGAAAATCAAAGAGTCATTACAGGACAAAATCCAGCATCTGGTGAAGCCGTCGCTAATTTACTGATTACCTCCTTAAAATAGTGCAACGCTATTGTTCAGGGTAGTGGAGGATAAAACTGAGAAATAAACTTAGTAGCTGACGAGTATTCTTCTCCTATCTTCGTATTAATATACTGGTGAGAATCTTCTATAAATTTTATGTGTTTATATATTTTATTCATCGTATAAATTAACTATTCGATACCGTCAGCAAATAATTGAGAAATGGTAATGACGATTATACTTCTTATAGCCTTTTTTCTTACGAATAACTAATAGAATAATTAATTATCACATTTAATTGCACCATTGATATAACGGCAATTTTTACCTTTTAAGTCACATCTGGTTGCACCGTTAATTACAGGACAATCAGTTGTATTTTGGGCTATAGATACATTGACAATTAAAATTATATCAAGGTTTAAATTGGAATTTAGCTTTTTTTTCAGCGACACAAAATGCTTGGTTAAATCTATTATTAATGTGTGCGGGAATTGGTAGTAAGGGCACTTTGAAAGAGGTTTTGCGAGGTTATATAGGAGATAAAAATGCACCATCATTATTTAAGGAAAATGAATCAATCAATATTTAACCTTTACCGATGATTAAAGGCTCATTATTTAACATAGCAGGAAAAAATTATCAACGTCCTTTTGAGTTGGCAACACTACGTCTTCAGAATATGGTTGAGGTTTTAAAACATTGGCAAACTTATGTACCAAATGACAAATATTTGACTCAAAGAGGGGGAACTTTTCTTTTTAACAAAGAAGGAGAATTAATTTATGAATATCGAGATAAAGGAATATTAGGATTTGCCGAAAATATGAGTAATCCTCTGATATTTTTAAAAACATTAACATAATTAGATAACACAACGAAATTATGAGTAACAATCAAAGTGTTGAAGAAAAATATCCTAACCTTAGGGATTTTGTTTATTATCAAGGAAAAATAGAAATCCGTTATTACGAGAACATTAACTCTTTTGTCTTTGCTTATGATAATGTTATAACTTACATTTAATAGATACCAAATGGGTTCTATAAACTAATTATTTGAAACCTAAAATCTAAAATCTAGTTTGATTATAGAAAATTTACAATGGTATTATGATTTTTTATAGAGAAATCTGATCAGACATCAACACATTGCTATAAGATTGATTCATTATGTTGTGATGATTTATTAATAAAAACAGGGATGATAAATTTTTTAGTAGAATATATTTGGTTAGTACCTTTATATGGTCTGTTAGGAGCGGTTTTTAGTCTTCCTTGGTGTTTTGGTTTTATTCGTAAAACAGGGCCACGTCCTGCCGCTTATATTAATATATTTATGACGCTATTATCATTTATTCATGATGGTGTCGTTTTTAGTCATATTTGGCAACAACCTACTCAAAGTATTGTTTTTCCTTGGTTTTCCATTGCTGATTTAGATTTATCTTTGGCTATCGAAATTTCTCCCGTTAGTGTCGGTGCATTACAATTAGTTGCGGGTATTAGTTTATTAGCTCAAGTATTTGCACTAGGTTACATGGAGAAAGATTGGGCGATCGCCAGATTTTTTGGTTTAATGGGATTTTTTGAAGCAGCTTTAGGAGGTATTGCGTTAAGTGATTCTCTATTACTAAGTTATGGGTTACTAGAATTACTAACACTCTCCACATACTTGTTAGTAGGTTTTTGGTATGCACAACCCTTAGTTGTTACTGCGGCTAGAGATGCCTTTTTAACCAAAAGGGTAGGGGATATTTTATTATTAATGGGTATTGTGGCACTTTCTTCTGATGGTGCAGGATTAACTTTTTCACAACTACAAAATTGGGCACAGACTTCCCCATTACCTCCTTTTACCATAACATTAATCGGTTTAGCTCTTATCGCAGGACCCATAGGTAAATGCGCTCAATTTCCTTTAAATCTCTGGCTTGACGAAGGTATGGAAGGACCAAATCCTGCTAGTATTATGCGTAACTCTATCGTTGTATCTGCTGGTGCATATGTATTAATAAAATTAGAACCTGTATTCAATCTTTCTCCCGTAGTAACGGATACTTTAATTATTATCGGTGCAATTACCGCCATTGGTGGCTCATTAATTGCCTTAGCACAAATTGATCTCAAACGTACTTTATCCCATTCTACTAGCGCTTATCTTGGTTTAGTTTTTATTGCTGTAGGATTAGGTCATGTTAATATTGCTTTTTTGATATTATTTACTCATGGAGTAGCAAAGGCTTTATTATTTATGAGTGCTGGTTCTATCATCTTAACAACCAGTGGTCAAAATATCACGGAATTAGGGGGAATTTGGTCAAAAATGCCTTGCACTACATTAGCCTATATGACGGGAAGTGCTGGAATTATCGCTTTATTACCTTTAGGAATGTTAACGACTTTTAGCAGTTGGTTTAACGGTAACTTAAAAGTTACTTGGTGGTTATTAATAATTTTACTTATCGTTAATTTAGTTAATGCTGTCAATTTCACCAGAGTTTTTCGTTTAGTTTTCCTCGGTAAATCCCAACCAAAAACAAAACGTGCACCAGAAGTGCCTTGGCAAATGGCGATTCCTATGGTATCTTTAACTATCATCACTTTACTTGCTCCTTTTCTAACTTTAAATTATTCTTTAAGTTCAACTACATTCTCTTCAATGATTGTGACTTATAGTTTACCTTTAATCATGGTTTCAGGGTTGATTGGTTGTCTTATTGGTGCTTTTATTCCTTTAAGACGAGGGTGGAATCGCCCGATACAAAAATCACTTCGTGTTATTCAAGATTTATTAGCTTACGATTTTTATCTTGATAAAATATACGAGGTTACTGTGGTGGCTTTTATCTCTAATTTAGCTCAATTTACCACATGGTGCGATCGCTATGTCATTGATGGTGTAGTTAATCTCGTTAGCTTAGTCACAGTTTTTAGTGGTAATACTCTTAAATATAACACATCGGGACAATCACAATTTTACATCTTAACTATTATTATCGGCGTTAGTTTGTTAATGTGGTCAATTTTAAGCGGACAATGGCAAAATATTATCAACTTTTGGTCATTCTTTTAATAATCAGGAATTAAGAAAATTCTCCTAACCTGTTACTGTCTTTAATTTATTTATTAATAAAAATGTTAAGTTTATTTATTTGGATTCCTATAATTATTTCCATAATCATCTGTTTTTTACCTAGTTTTAAAAATACCTTAATTTATCGCAATATTGCTCTAATAACAGCAGGAATAATAGTTATTCTTAATATTATTTTAGGCTTTAATTTTCAAACTGACATTGTTGGCTTACAATTTAGCGAAAGTTTTATTTGGTTAAGTTGGTTAGGCTTAGGCTATGACTTAGGCATTGATGGTTTATCTTTTCCTCTCCTTTGTCTCAATAGTTTATTAACTTTAATTGCTGTTTATATTACCCCAAAAGATATACAACGTCCTCGTTTTTATTATGGGATGATGTTACTGTTAAGTGGTGGAGTATCAGGAGCATTTTTAGCACAAAATCTACTCTTATTTTTCTTATTTTATGAGATTGAAATTGTGCCTTTATATTTTCTTATTGCCGTCTGGGGTGGTGCAAAAAGAGGTTATGCTGCCATGAAATTTCTACTTTATACAGCCTTATCAGGATTTTTAGTTTTAATTTCTTTCCTCGGTTTAGTGTGGTTAAGTGGAGAATCAACTTTTGCATTTGAGCCTTTAAAATCCCATTCTTTGACAGTAAATAGCCAAATTTTGCTATTAATCCCCCTTTTAATTGGTTTATTTATTAAAATCCCCATTTTTCCCTTTCATACTTGGCTACCTGATGCGCACGTTGAAGCCAGTACACCTGTATCTGTTTTATTGGCTGGAGTATTACTAAAACTTGGCACTTATGGTTTATTAAGATTTGGTATCGGTTTTTTCCGAGATGCTTGGGTAGTTTGTGCACCTTACTTAGCGATTTTAGCAGGTATAAGTGCTTTATATGGTGCTTGTTGTGCCATCGCCCAAAAAGACATGAAAAAAGTAGTCGCTTATTCTTCCATTGCGCACATGGCTTATGTGTTATTAGCGGCGGCAGCGGCGACAAGACTAAGTATTAATGCGTCTATTTTACAGATGGTAAGTCATGGCTTAATATCGGGAATGTTATTTATTCTTGTGGGTATCGTTTACAAAAAAACAGGCAGTCGAGACGTTGATTATTTAAGGGGTTTACTTAATCCTGAAAAAGGTTTACCTGTTACGGGTAGTTTAATGATTGTAGCAGTAATGGCTAGTTCTGGGATTCCGGGCATGGTAGGATTTATCTCAGAATTTCTGGTATTTCGAGGTAGTTTCCCTATTTTCCCTATCCCCACTTTACTATGTTTAGTTGGCACTGGATTAACCGCAGTTTATTTTTTATTAATGGTAAATAAAGTGTTTTTTGGCAGACTTACACCTGAGTTAAGTAATCTACCAAAAGTTTTATGGAGTGAAAGAATACCAGCGTTATTTCTTGCTTTTTTAATCGTTATTTTCGGTTTACAACCAAACTTAATGACTCGTTGGAGTGAAACTGAAGCTACTGCAATTTTATACGGAAATCAACAGTCAATAACTTATAAAAATTAAAAAGGCGATGTTATTTCTTTTCGGGATAAATTATCTTTAAAAAAAGGTATAAGGTGAAATGTAAACTTTAAATCTATAACCTAGTTAATTGTTAATTCTTATAGTAACAACTTTATATCGTTTATTTTATCTGAATTTATTATAACTATTGTAGAATAGCTATTAAAAATGATATTTTAAGTAAGTAAAATTAATTGTATATTTATTTTATTAAAGGCAAAAGGTAAGATATAAAAGATAAAAGGCAATAGGCAACAAAGATTATGAGTCATTCTTATTAATTTTCAAGTCCACAATTCATAAATGTTTTAATATTTAGACAAAATAAGACTAAAAATGTTGGGTTTTTATGAAATAAATTCAACCCAACTTACTTTATATTAAATTAACTTAATTCTGATAATTCCATCCATTTTGCTGTGGCTTTATCAATATTTTCATTAATTTTAGCTAATTCTTGTGTTAACTGATGGAGTTTTTCATAATCATCAGAATTACTATGTAATTTACTTTCAACATCAACTTTTTTACTTTCTAAATCAGGAATAATTTTTTTTTCTAATTTCTCTAATTCCCTTCTTTGATAAGTTGACATTTTACGGATAGTTGTACTAGATTTACTCTCTTTTTCTTCAATATTTTTAACTTGTTTAGTAATTTTAGAATTAACTGTTTTTTCTTCTTGTAATTTTTTTTCTTGTTTCTTTTTATAGTCTAAATAAACTGAATAATTCCCCGGATATTGACGCAGATTACCATTACTTTCAAAGGCAAAAATTGTTTCTACCGTGCGATCAAGAAAGTACCGATCATGAGATACTATAATTACACAACCTTTAAAAGATTCGATATATTCTTCTAATACTGCTAAAGTTTGGACATCTAAATCATTAGTAGGTTCATCTAAAATTAATACATTCGGATTACTAATTAACATCCTCAGTAAAAATAAACGACGTTTTTCTCCTCCTGAAAGTTTAGCAATGGGAGAATATTGTTGATTAGGAGTAAATAAAAATCTTTCTAGCAGTTGTGAGGCACTAATTTGACTACCATCGGAGGTTTCGATATAGGTAGCCACATCTTTTATATATTCTATGGCTCGTTGTTCATTTTGTGCTGCGGTGATTAAATCATCAGAATGTTGATCAAAATAGCCTATATGAATTGTACTACCAATTTCTACTTTCCCTTTATCTGGCTCTATTTTTGCCATAATTAAATTCATCAAAGTTGACTTACCAACGCCGTTACCGCCAATTATTCCCACTCTATCATCTGGCGCAAATTCATAGGTAAAATCTTTAATTATTGTGCGATCGCCAAAAGATTTGCTAATATTATCTAATTCAATGACTTTTTTACCGATACGACGACTAGGGGTATCAATTTCTACCTTGCTTTGAGTTTGCTTAAACTCTTTATCTTTCAAGTCATAAACACGATCAATTCTAGCTTTTTGTTTTGTACTACGGGCTTTAGGTCCTTTTTTAAGCCACTCTAATTCTCGTCTAAGTACTCCTTGATGTTTTCTTTGACTACTAGCCACAGATTCCTCAGCTAGAGCCTTTTTCTCAAGATAATAACTATAGTTACCTGCATAACCGTACATATCAGCTCGATCAATTTCCAGAATACGAGTTGTAACCTGATCTAAGAAATAACGATCATGGGTAATCAAGAAAATTGCACCGCTAAATTTTTGCATATATTCTTGTAACCATTGTACTGATTCAGCATCGAGATGGTTAGTAGGTTCATCCATTAATAATAAATCAGGTTCAGCCATTAAAGCCGAAGCAAGGGCTACTCTTTTGCGATAACCCCCAGATAAATCTCCCATTTTGGCATCAAAATCACTTATTCCCAGTTTATCGAGAATAATTTTGGCGTTAGTTTCTGCATCCCAAGCATTAGCAGCGTTAATTTTTTCTGTCACTTTTGCTAATTTATCTAGTAGTTTTTCTTGGGTTACACTATCAGCATGGGCGATATGATGTGATAAATCTTCATATTCTTTAATCCACTGCATTTGTTCGCCACTATAGGCAAAAACTTGTTCTAAAACGGTGTTATTTGGTTCAATTTCGGGTTGTTGAGGAAGATAGATGATTTTTGCCCCAGACTTTACCACCATTTCTCCACTATCATAAGGCTCTAATCCTGATAAGATTTTGAGGAGGGTTGATTTACCTGAACCATTAACCCCAATTAAACCTACTTTATCGTTATCGTCGATACTGAAACTAGCATCCTTGAGAATTTCTTTAATGCCGAAATCTTTTTTTAGTGATTGAATGGTGATAATAGTCATGTGATCGGTAAAAATAGGGAATGATTAACAGAGTCTCATTATAATTGTTTCTCCATTGTTAATATACCTTATTAACTTAACCTATTCGCCGACCAATAAATAAGTTATAAACAATACCGATAAGTGCTAATACTAGGAGTAAGTGAATTAACCCACCACCAATGTGGATCGAAAATCCTAATAACCAAAGAATCAAAAGTACTCCAACTGCTGTCCAAATTAAGTTAAACATAATTTTTAAATTTTATTTACTAAAACGCAATTTACCGAATTAGCTCCTTAATCCCCAAGTTTGGAGGTAAAAGCTATTAAACTAGAACCAGATTTTAGGGTAAGGGCTTAAATTCGTTTTTTTGCTTAAATTCTGAGAATTGTTGATTGTTGACGATTAGTTGAAAATATTTTGAACTTTATCTTTCAAGTTTTCTACTACATTTCTGCCTTCACTTTCCGTTTGTTTAGCTTTTCCCACTATTTGATCTTTGCGATCGCCTGTAAGATTACCTTTTAATTCTTGTGCTTTACCTTCAATATTTTTGCTGATGGCTTTTGAACGGCCTTTCAACTTCATATTGTCTTTGATGTCTTCTCCGACATTAATAGCATCACTTTGAACTTGTTTGGCTTTACCCATAAATTGATCTTGAGGATCACCTGTAATGTTACCTTTGAGTTCTTGAGTTTTGCCTTCAATATCCTTACCGATAGCATCAACACGATTCATAGCAATTTGAGGTTGACTGGTAAATTTTGTAAAGGTTGTAGCGGCCCAACTTTGAGAAGGTGCAAAAGTAATAGTTACAGTGGAGGTAATTAACAAAGTTAAACTTGCCATTACAAAAAAGCGACGAAACTGTCTAAATGAAATCATTTTGAACTCCTTAAAAAATTAATGAAAAATAATTGAAAATTGGTCTTTTGATGAAATAAACTTTTGTTTTATACCCGTGAGTAATCAGTCAAAATTGGCTTGGGAGTTAATACCGATTCATTGGGTAAATCGTAGGTGTACCAATCATGAATGTCATGGTTACTAAAAATTGTTTCAGCGAGGGTTATATTAGATTCTGATCCTTCCACCATAATTAAATAATTACCGTCAGAAATCAGATCACTATAAACCTCAGCTCGATCTGCGGGAATACCTAAACCTACCAAGCCACCAGCTAGACTACCAATAGCACCACCAATAACACCACCAGAAAGGGTTGTTGCTAAAGCGGTAGCGGCTGCCCCTGCTAACATTACAGGACCAACTCCGGGTATTGCCATCGCACCTAAACCAACTAACAAACCAGTAAAACCGCCTAAGGTTATACCTGCGATAGCGCCATCAGTGGCATTTTCCGAGGCTTTATTTTTATCAGTACGCAAATTATTGATATTGACAAGATCTTCACTGGTGTTAACTCCTGTGGTTTCAATTTCATTTTTGATGTCACTTCCGATGACAGAAATTTGCTCCATCAAAAAGTTATTTTCTTTTAAATCACGAAGGGCAACTTCCGTTGTTTCGTAATTTGAAAATGTACCCACTGCACGTTTTTTTAAAATCATTGTTTTTCCTAAAATTTATTTATTATTTGAAATTACTTATTACTTATTTCTTCTACCTGAGTTCGAGAGTATTAAACCTGAAACCTGAAACCTGCCTTAATCAGATATTCAAACCATCGAACTGAGGTTTCTTCTGATTAATTCGTCACACCATTAGCGATAGTTGCATTTATCTCAAGTTTTTTAATGCCTTTTACAGATTTAAGTAAAGGTTCAATTTTTTGTATTTGTTCTTGAGAGTCAACATTTCCTGACACAATTATTACACCAGTTTTAACATCAACTTTTAATTGATTATTCGGTAAATTATTTTTAAACTGTTTCAAAATTTCATTTTTAAGATCACCATCATTTTTGATTGCATTATCGTTGGATAATGGTATAACAACAGGTTTTGTTGGCGATGGCGTAGGATTTTGAGCAGGTTTAGCCGCCGGTGTTTTAGTGCTACTTTCTTTCGGTGGTGGATTAGATTCCGAAGGTTTAACAGTGATATTATTATTCACCGTTGAAGGATTATTTTGAGCCTGTGGCACTTTTTCTACTACGGTAGGGGATGTTTGTACGGGTACTTCTACGGGTACAATTTTAACTACCTCTTTCTCTACAACTTTTATTTGAGGCGGTGAGGGATCATTTTTTTCTGGTTTTTCGGCAGGAATATTGGTTATAGATACAGGCTGAGGATTATTCACATCATTTAAAAAGTAGATTACTCCAGCTATTAAACCTGCCACCGTAGTGACGATAACACCAATGAGTAAGCCTTTAGATATATTTTTATCAGCGTGTTCCACCCGTACATCTTGGATATGTGCGTCCGCCAATTTTCCATTAACTGATTGATTTTGATCAGTGTGAAAATTGCCTTGACTATCCAGATATTCAGTGTAAATATTACCTTTAATATCTTTGTATTCAGTCCGAATATTACCTTGAGGATCAGTGTATTCTCGATGAATAACTCGGGTAAAATTTTTATTATCTTTTGGATTCATAACAGTATCTTCCTTATCTTAATAAGATGGTTATATTGAATCTTGAAAAATTGTTTGATGATAGTAATTTCTTCCTAAACTTTCTTTTTACTAGATTTTTTTTTGGATAAATCCCCAGGGGTGTCATAATACATTTCAGGTTCAATAGCAAAGTTATCCACTAAACCTTCTTTGTCAACGGTATAACCACCAGTTGTTTCAATATTTTCTGATCCTTCAGGGTGTGTTTTCAGATGCTTAAAATCATCACCTTCACGCTCTTTTCTTGCGGCGGTTTCTGCAGGAACGATATGATTATCATAGCTATCAGGAGTAGGTGAATCATCTAATTCATTACCTTGTTGTTCTTCAGGTAATACTAATGATTTAAGATCTTTATCAGAATCAGAAGAATTTGTTTTACAGACTTGAGTTGACATAATAAATAGGTAGGTAAAATTGATTGTATGTTTACTTTATCTTCATGCACTCATCCAAAAAGCAACAAAGATTATGAGTTATTTTTATTAATTTAAAAGTCCACAATCCCTAAATGCTTTAGTAGTTATTTGTTTGTGTATTTTGTTTTAAAGCATCACGAGCTTCAGACATTATCTCTTTTTTCCCTTTGATGGCTTCTTTTTCAGCTTGTTTAGTTTTACCACTGGGTTGATAGTCTGGATTTTGAATACTATTATTCATTCCCTCTAAAGTTTCAGCTTTAAGTTCTTTACCTTGTTCCAAAATTTCATCTTTGTTTTTTAAGTTATCTGTAATATTATCAAAAGTATTTGATACATTACTAACAGTTTCCCCCATTTTTCCTTTAATATCATTGCCGATTTCCTCAACTTTATTCATGGCAATATAGGTTTGAGGTTGACTCACCAAAGGGGTTAAAGTTTTAGCCCAACTATATTCAGAAGCAAAACTAAAAGTTGTCGCTGTTGCCAACAATATAACTAAACTTGTCTTGAAAAATAAGTTTCGTAACCTTGTAAATGAGATCATTTTTAACTCCAAAAATAATTGGATTGATTATGTATTAGTGATTAATAATTAACGTGAATTTCACTAAAAAATGGTTATTTAAAATTAGATTCTCAAATAAATCAACACTTATTTAATAGTATTAATACCTTGAAAATTTAATTATTAATTATTCATAATCTATTGCATCGGTGCAAAAGTACTGCTGATATTATTCAACAATGTTTATGATTTATTCACAGTAATTAATTACTTAATATGTTTCCATAAGCAAAATATTTCTAGCACCTGATAACGTATATCGACAAATAAATTTATCGATGTTAGATATTAAGTACCTAAACAAAATTATAGTTTTAAAAACGAGTTCGAGTTTAAACCTTTGTAGATAAAAGTTTGATAAAAAGAGAATTTTATATTATTTTGTTAACCGAATTAATGGATTAATTCACGCCATCTGCTACTAGAAATAAATTTGTCTTATGATGAAAAAGCGATTTTAATTATTTATCTTTTTTAGAGGGATAAAGAATTAATCAACAACTTTTTTTACTTCGTCTTTCACATCTTCTGTGGTGTGACGAATTTTTGCTTCCGCTTGTTTTGCTTTACCTTCTGCTTGCGCTTGAGGATCACCTGTAACGTTTCCAGCTACTTCCTGAAGTTTACCTTCAACATTTTTCGCTGTTGCTTTTGCTCTATCTTTCATACTCATAATGTGTTCCTTTTTTAATTTCATTAATTGAATTTGAGAATCACTTAGTTGAGTCAGTTTAACAACCTTGCGTACGTCCTCATTATAGGTGCTAATTTTTTGGTTTAACGAATTAACAATAATCTTAATACCAGCTTAATATTTGTTAATTTCTTTTTTTTCCCTATAATTAACCAGAAAGCCGTAGCATTTTCGATTTATTTATCTTCTGTATTTATCCGTTATTAACCTTTTTTTCTATATCTTCAAAAGTTTGTAACAATAAAGTTTGTGCTTGAAATTTCCATCCTACTTGTTGTATTTTAATCGCAATGGGTAAAGCAATAACAGGTGCTAAAAAATCTAAATATTGTTGAGAAGAAATACCTAATAATAAACCTAAACCAGCGATACCCCAAAAAGGTAAAGCAAAAGTTTGACGCTCTTTTTCTAATTTTTTTGCCCAGAATCCTTGAGGCATTTTTGTTAATAATTCTTCTTTTAATTTTTGTTGCTCTTTCAAAGTTAAAGCAATGCCAATTTTTCGTCTTAATTTTTCAATTTTACGAGCATCAGTGCTATACTGTGTTAGTTCATCTTCTGCCATTAAAATTAAGTTATTTAGTGTTAGTGTCATAGATTAATTGATAGTTAATAATAAGTTAATTAATTTTTATAAATAAGGTTAAAAGTAATTTTTATATTAATGAATAATAATTTTATCAAAAAAAGTTTAGTATTGACTATAGCATTATTTGTTACTTTTTTTTTAAATATTTATCCTGCTTATAGTGGTATTTTGACTGATAGAATAGCATTATATCCTCATTGGGAACATCAGCTTTCTTTACCTACTCCCCATCAAGAGTTAATTTTTCCCTCTTGGTTTGAAGGAAAATGGGATGTTAAGTCCACTTTAAAACAACAAATCGCCCCTCTGTCTCCGAAATTTAAAACCCCCGCTTTTGATAGTAATGAACAATATATTGATAAAAATATTACTTTTTTTGTACAATTTATTCCCACTATCTTTAATCCTAAAAATGATAATTTTATCCCCAGTATTATCCATAAAAAACCAGTTATCATCCCAGATAGAGCTTTTAATGGATTAGCGATCTCACAAGCATATTTAGGAGAAGAAAATGTCAAAGAAGTAATAATAAATAAAAATAATTCTACGGAACAAATTACTAAATTTAAAGGAGAAAACGAACTAATTTCTACAGTAATTGGCAGACAACAAGAAATTGTTTCCGAAGATAAATTTATCACAAGCGAAATAACTAGACAATTTTTTCGTCGTCCGAATAGTGTATATTTAAACTTAGTAGAAACTACCACTAAATATGAGTTAATAAACCCTGATTATATTCAAGGAAAACAAGTTACTGCTATTTATTTATCTCCTCAAGATCCTGATTATTTTATCGCTTTTGACCAGCCAGTTGCACTTTATTATTATACTTTAGATTTACATAAAAAAATGTCTAACTTTGAGTTAAAATAAGTAAATTATTTACTATTATCTTTCGATAAATACTTGGGTGAATATTTGGGTGAATATTTGGGTGAATGCCATTCATCCCTACAATTAAAATACCATTCACCTCCACAATTAATAATTCCTGATTTAAAAAATGATTCGTATTCGTGGCGCACGTCAACATAATTTAAAAAATATCGATTTAGACTTACCCCGCAATCAATTGATTGTTTTTACGGGAGTTTCAGGTAGTGGCAAATCATCCCTTGCCTTTGATACTATTTTCGCTGAAGGGCAACGCCGATATGTAGAGTCATTGAGTTCCTATGCAAGACAATTTTTAGGACAATTAGATAAACCAGATGTTGACAGTATTGAAGGTTTATCTCCATCTATTTCTATTGATCAAAAGTCCACTTCCCATAATCCCAGATCGACGGTAGGTACGGTTACAGAAATTTACGATTATTTACGTTTACTCTATGGTAGAGCAGGATCTCCTCATTGTCCAATCTGTGATCATTCTATCACACCTCAAACCATTGACGAAATGTGCGATCAAGTTTTATCTTTACCTGAAAAGACTAAGATACATTTATTAGCGCCTGTTGTCAGAGGAAAAAAAGGCAATCATCATCAATTATTATCTAGTTTGCGATCGCAAGGCTTCGTTAGAGTTAAGATTAATAACGAAATTCGAGAATTAGCCGATAATATTGAACTAAAAGCATCACAATCTCATCATATCAGTGTTTTGGTTGATCGACTTATTCTTAAACCCAACATTCAAGAAAGGTTAGCTGATTCTCTTTCTACTTGTTTAAAAATTGCCGAAGGTATCGCTATTGTAGAGATTCTTACTCCCCCTCTCCCCCCTTCTAAGGGGGGAGACGAAGTCGGGAGGTTTCCCCTTTCTAAAGGGGAGGAAAATAGCCTCTATCCTCCAACTTTGGGGGAAAAAAAAGTCCCCAGTATTGAGGATTTAGGGGCAAGTATCGTATTCTCTGAAAAATTCGCTTGTCCTACTCATGGAGCGGTGATGGAAGAGTTATCACCCCGTCTTTTTTCTTTTAACTCACCCTATGGTGCTTGTCCAAATTGTCACGGTTTAGGTAGTTTAAGGCAGTTTTCTCCCGATTTAATCATACCAGATCCCCACGCTAAAATAATCAATGCCATCGTACCTTGGGCTGAAAAAGATAACCCCTATTATTTGTCACTATTAGAATATGTCAGCAAAGAATATAAATTCAAACTCACCGATTCATGGAATAGTTTAACACCTCAACAACAGCACATCGTTTTATACGGTGATAAGGAAATTCAAAATATTCAATATGGTTATTATCGTGGCGTGATTCCCATGTTAGATAAAACTTATCAAGAAAGTAACTCGGAAGTTGCGAAACAAAAATTAGAGCAATATTTAGAGTATAAAACTTGTGAAGTTTGTCATGGTAAACGCCTTAAACCCGAAGCCTTAGCGGTAAAATTAGGACAATATTCTATCTATGATTTAACTAACGTTTCCATTGGTGAATGTCTTAATCGCATCAATAATATACAGTTAACCCCTAAACAAGCCCAAATCGGTGAATTAGCTTTAAAGGAAATCAAAACACGTTTACAATTTTTGTTAAATGTTGGCTTAGATTATCTTAGTTTAGATCGAACTGCCATGACTTTATCAGGAGGAGAAGCGCAACGTATCAGATTAGCGACTCAAATCGGTTCAGGATTAACGGGAGTATTGTATGTTTTAGATGAGCCTAGTATCGGTTTGCATCAACGAGATAATGATCGCCTACTAGAAACCTTAAAAAAATTACGAGATCTCGACAATACTTTAATTATTGTAGAACATGATGAGGATACGATCAAGTTTGCTGATTATATCGTGGATATTGGCCCAAAAGCTGGAGTACATGGTGGCGAAATTGTTATGCAAGGCGATTTTCAACAACTTTTGACGTGTGAAAAATCTTTAACAGGTGCTTATCTATCAGGGAGAAAAAAAATTGACATCCCTGAAACCAGAAGAGAAGGCAACGGTAAATTTTTAACTCTGAAAAACTGTCATCGCAATAACTTACAAAATCTTGATGTAGAAATCCCTTTAGGTAAATTTGTCTGTGTCACCGGAGTTTCTGGTAGCGGTAAATCCACCCTCGTCAATGAGTTATTATATCCTTCTCTACAACATTATCTCAGTCGTAATGTACCTTTTCCCAAAGACTTAGACTCATTAGAAGGCATCGAAGCTATTGATAAAGTTATTGTAATTGATCAATCCCCCATCGGGCGCACTCCTCGATCGAATCCTGCTACTTATACGGGAGTTTTTGATGTGATTAGAGAGTTATTCACGGAAACCATCGAAGCCAAAGCCAGAGGTTATAAAGCTGGAAGATTCTCTTTTAATGTTAAAGGCGGTAGATGTGAAGCCTGTGGAGGGCAAGGTGTTAATGTAATTTCTATGAATTTTTTACCTGATGTTTATGTACAATGTGATATTTGTAAGGGTGCAAGATATAACCGTGAAACCTTACAAGTTAAGTATAAGGGATTTTCCATCGCCGATGTGCTAAATATGACAGTGGAAGAAGCCTTAAAGGTGTTTGAAAATATCCCTCGCGCGGTAAATCGTTTACAAACTTTAGTGGATGTTGGCTTAACTTATATCAAATTAGGGCAATCTGCACCCACTTTATCAGGAGGTGAAGCGCAACGGGTAAAACTTGCTACGGAATTGTCTCGCCGTGCCACGGGTAAAACTATATACTTAATTGACGAACCAACTACAGGCTTATCTTTTTATGATGTTCACCACTTATTAAATGTGTTGCAAAAATTGGCAGATAAAGGTAATTCTATCATCGTTATTGAACATAATTTAGATGTGATAAAATGTGCCGATTGGATTATCGATTTAGGTTTAGAAGGGGGTGATAAAGGAGGGGAATTAATCGCTATTGGCACACCTGAAAAAATTGCTAAATCTAAAAAATCTTACCTCGCAAAATACCTTAAAAAACTATTATAATTATCAATTTATTAATAATGAAATACTTAAACAAAATTATTCACGGTGATTGTATAGAAATATTAAAAAATATACCTGATAAAAGCATTGATTTAATTATTTTAGATCCACCTTATTGGAAAGTGATACAACAAAAATGGGATTATCAATGGCGCACTGAAGAAGATTATTTACAATGGTGTTTACAATGGTTTTCTGAAATAACAAGAGTAATTAAATTATCGGGTAGTTTATACTTATTTGGATATTTAAGAAATTTATTTTATTTATACCATCCTTTGATTAATTTAGGATTTAATTTTAGACAACAAATAATTATTAATAAAGGGATAAAAGCTATTGGTGGTAGAGCAACAAAAAATTATAAAATGTTTCCTAACGTTACCGAAAGTTTATTATTTTTTATTTATGATAGTAAACCTTTTATTAGAAAATTACTTAAAGAAAAACAAAAAAAATTAGAGCTAACAGCATTAGAAATAAATCAACAATTAGGAGTAAAATCTAATGGTGGTGGAATGTGGTCACTTTATACGGGGGATAATATTTTAGCTCAAGTACCGACTAAAGAAATGTGGGAAAAATTACAAAAAATTCTTGATTTTGAATATCCTTATGAAGATATTGCACAAGTTTTTAATATTGAAATGGGCGTAACAGATGTTTGGGAAGATATTAATTTTTATGAAGAAAAACGTTACCATCCAACACAAAAACCACTTAAGTTAATTGAGCGAATTATTAAAGCTAGTACCAATAAAAATAACATAGTTTTAGATCCTTTTATGGGTTCAGGTTCAACGGCTTTAGCTTGTTTAAATTTGGAAAGAAATTATATAGGCATTGAAAAAGAAGACAAATATATTAAGGTTATTAACCATAGAATTGATGAATATAAATTTATTTTACGTAGCAATAATTACGAGTTAAATATAGACAATAAAAATCTGATCAATAATAATCAACTTATGCTGGATTTATCTTGTTAAAATCATGGAATTAAGATTTATTTTTTATTTTGTTTTGTAGCTGAATATCTCAAATATTCTTTTTGAGAACTATTACCTATAGTTACTTTTCTTAAAGATAATATTTGTCTAGTTTTCTCATCAATAAATTCAGGTAATTTTTGACTATCATCTAACTGTAAATAATCTGTTACTAATAATTTTTCTTCTTTATTTAATAGTTTTATAGGCATCATAATTGATTTTATATTAGATCTATTTTGTTGAGGATCTATATAATGATTAATGATCATTTGAGGATTCGTTGATGCTTGACTAACTAAACAAGAAAAAGTCAAAATTGGATTACAAAGATAAAATTGATATTTATAAGGCCAAAAATTTTGAGGTGCTGGTGTTTGTTTCGGATTTTTACTTTTATTTACTAAATAAATTTGATGATAATAATTAGTCATAATTTCCTTAAATCGAATATGTCTGTTACTATTATTCCAAATCTCAAAAGCCTGAAATCTTAGAGTTTCATAATCTTGTTGAGCAAAATTGGGATAATCAGCTAAAATTAAAAGTATTCTCTTAATATCATCTGTTAAAACCTTTAAATCATTTTCATTTCTAATAGTAAACAACCACTTAGAATCTTCTTTTCTTTCAATATTAGATGAGGCACAATTTGAACATATTATTTCACTTCTAGCAACGGGAGATTGACAGTCTTTGCACTTATCCATTTGATCAATTCTTGAACAAGATTTAACCTCTGTGCCATCTTCTAAATCATCTCCTCTTGCCCCTGTTTTTCTGCCTTTAATTCCTGTTATTAAAGATGCTAAATGTTGCCGCTCTATAAAACTTACTCAAATCTACTCATAAGAGTAAATCCCCACTCTTCATGGGATGGACGTTCACTTCCTGCTTCACCGAATCCTTAATAGACTTGCCACTAAGTTGGTTTGACTCTCCACAGGCTTTACTTCC
>NZ_JBGSUU010000049.1:0-3155 GCF_041753295.1 Geminocystis sp. | reverse complement strand
GGTTAATTTTCTTAGTCATCCGTGGTTGGGAAAAAGGGAATACTCTCAAAATATTAACATTTATAAGGCTTTCAGCTATTTGTTAATTTTTATTACTATTATCTTGACTTTTTGTTGATTTATTTAACTTCTAACGAATGGCAACCCATACAAGGAGAGGTTGATCGTTTTGGACGTACGATTCCCGATGAAGTGTTTTTAACTCCTGATTTTGAAAGGAAATTAGTTAGACAAGTTAGAACAAGGGTGATCGCACAGTACATTACTGATTTTCTCAAAGCTACGGATAGATACGCTAAAACTATCATTTTCTGTGTGGACGAAGAACACGTTAAGAGCATGATCAAAGAATTGAGAAACCTTAACAGCGATATTTTACAGCAAAATCATAACTATATCTCTCGTATTACTTCCGATGCAGGTTCGGTAGGTAAAGGACATTTATATCAATTTAAAGATATAGAAAATCAAGATCATGTCATCGCTGTAACATCAAAATTATTAACCACAGGAGTGGATATACCCACCTGTAAAAACGTCATCTTAGCCCGTGTTATTCTCTCTATGACAGACTTTAAACAGATTATTGGACGGGGGACTCGTGTTAAGGAAGAATACGGCAAAATCTCTTTTAATATCGTGGATTATACCAATAGCACTGTATTATTTAATGATCCTGATTTCGATGGTGAACCTGCATTAATTACCACTACAGAAATAGACGATCGAGGTAAGGTGACACAACAAACGGATTTTGAAACCAATAACCATAGCAAAGTTCGATCGAAAAATCGTGTGAAAGAGCCTAATTCAGCGAAATATTATATTGACGGTGGTAGAGAAGAAATAGTCGAGGAACAAATTTACGACTTAGGTGGTGAGATGGAATTAAGGGTTTCTCAGTTAATTGACTATACTAGAGAGCAAGTGAGGGTTTTATATCGTTCTCAAATTGAAATTCAAGAAAAATGGGGCAATCCTGAAGAAAGAAGCCAATTAATTGAGCTTTTAGAGGATAAAGGCATTGATTTTGATCAATTAAGAGAAATAACAGGTAAAACTGATGCTGATCCTTTTGATTTACTTTGTCACCTCGCTTTTGATGCTCCTGTTTTAACCTATAAACAAAGGGCGGAACTAATGAAGAAAAAACATAAAAGTTTCTTTGAACAATACGGAGAATCAGCAAGAGTAATTTTAGAAATCTTGTTAGACAAATATGCTGATAAAGGGTTGGATGAGTTTACCATTCCCACTACTTTTAAGGCTAATCAAGAGTTCCGTCAGTATAGTAATATTATCGAGATTGCTCAAAGATTTGGCGGTGTGGAAGAATTAAAATTAGCCGTCAAACAGTTGCAAATATTGTTGTATTCTGCCTAAATTAACTGACTAATTGCTGAGTTTCTTTTTCTAAAGCCATTAAAGCGGATTGAATTTGATCAACTTCCACATCTTCAAAATATACTGCACCACATTGAGAACAAACATAAGCAGGAATAGCATCAAAATGGATATGATAACCTTTGCGACTTATGGACATCGGTGCTGTAGATTTTTTCATTTGTCCTTGACAATACATACATTCCATAATTATATTCTCCTTTTAAAATCTTCTGACCATTCATTAGAATTCGGCAAATAAGCCGTAATAATTGCTAAATAATCTAGTTTAGGTGAACAAACTACATGAATAGGTCGATTATTAATACCATAACCCAATAATAAACAACTATGACCTCTTAAATCATCAGGATAGTTTTCGATAATTTCTCCTTCAAAAATAACATTTTTCACTTCTCTAGTCGTTATCATTCTTTCGGGACGTGACATTTGTTGTATTGTATGAGGTAGAAATAATATTTTCTTTTTGGCTACTTCTTCGATTCTAATTTTCAGAACATTATCCATAATCCATGATAATTTTGATTAGATAGTAGTATTAACGTTAAATAGAAAACGCAAACTATATTTAATTTATCATTATCTAATAATCACTAATGCCGAGAAAAACCACCACTAAATCCACTACTAAATCTACAACTTCCGTTACCACTGCCCAAAAATTAGGAAGTGTAATTAAATCCGCCAGAGATATTATGCGGAAAGATAAAGGGTTGAGTGGAGAATTAGACAGACTCCCACAGTTAACTTGGATTATGTTTCTCAAGTTATTAGACGATGTGGAAAAAGTGAGAGAAGTTGAGGCAGAATTAGAAGAAAAGGAATATAAAGCGCCCATCAAACTGCCATATCGTTGGCGTGATTGGGCAGGAAATGATCATTTTTCGTGAGATACTGTTTTAAAATTCATCAATGATGATAAGTTACCTTTGGCTTCTTTACCCCAAGCCTTAGCTAGTGAAGTTTCAGAAGAATTAGTGAATGAGACAGGAGAAATAAGCGGTTTACTTGCCTATTTGAGAAGTTTGCTAAGTGACACGGGAAAGGATAGAAAAGACGTAATTGCAAGGGTTTTTCGTGATGTCACTAACCGCATGACTAGCGGTGCATTATTATTTGATGTGTTGGCAAAGGTGAATGAAATCCATTTTGATAACTCAGAGGAAGTAAATATTTTAAGTCTTCTCTATGAGTCGATGGTGAAAGAAATGCGAGATGCGGCTGGGGATTCGGGGGAATTTTATACGCCTCGCCCAGTGATTAAGTTTATGGTGGATGTGATGAAACCTCAGTTGGGAGAGGTAATTTTTGATCCTGCTTGTGGCACGGGAGGTTTTTTGGTAGAGGTTTATGAGTATTTGCAAAAGCAATGTAGTGCTAGTGATTGGGAGATTTTGCAAAATAGTATTATCGGTGCAGAAGCGAAGCCTTTACCGTATTTGTTAGTACAAATGAATTTATTGTTACATGGTTTCGAGTATCCCGATATTGATTATGGTAATAGTTTACGGTTTCCTCTCTCGGAGTTGGGTATTCGAGATCAAGTTGATGTAATTCTTACTAATCCGCCTTTTGGTGGTGAGGAGGAGGATAGAATCCAAAATAATTTTCGGCGTTGCTGAATTAAAGTATGATTTTTAGATAAGGTGATGCCGAAGGCACGCTACGCGCACGTATCTTTATTACTCTCTTAAATTATCACAGAGGCGTGCTGTGTACCAGAGCCGACGAGTGATCGCTCGTAACTTGTG
>NZ_JBGSUU010000048.1:0-34906 GCF_041753295.1 Geminocystis sp. | reverse complement strand
CACAAGTTACGAGCGATCGCTCGTCGGCTCTGGTACACAGCACGCCTCTGTGATAATTTAAGAGAGTAATAAAGATACGTGCGCGTAGCGTGCCTTCGGCATCACCTTATCTAAAAATCATACTTTAATTCAGCAACGCCGTTTTTTTGTTCTTCCTGCCACTGCTACGGGTAAACCTCTTAAATCTGTGGGTGCAAGTTGAGATAGTCGTAAATCGATAAAATCGAGATTATTTTCTTGGGCGACTTGGGCAACTATGCTGGATTTACCTATACCGGGCGCACCCCAAATCATGGTACTAATTTGTAATTGGTTTTTAACCAGTTTGTTTAAATATTCTTGGAGATTAGCAGGTGTCATTGATATTTGTTAGTGAATAGTGAACAAGTTTATCGGTTATTAATTAATATTAAGTATAGGAGTTTTACAGCGCTTATTTTATAAGTTTTGATTAGCAAAATTCAGCATTTCTTCTGCTTGACTAATAATAGTATTAGCATCTTCATAACTAATATTAATATCTAAATTATAGTCTCCTCCTTTTCTCATTTTCTCCGCCTCAATTAACCAACGATGATATATTTTAGGAACTTTATTAGTTTTAGCAAAATGCTGTCCAAATCCAGATATAATCGCAGAGTGTTTTCCGTAAGTAAGATTTTCACTTTCTAAAAAAGCGGAAGCAATATAAAACATGGTATAATAAGCCCTAGAAACAGCAAATTCAGGGTAATTATCATTAATTTGTTTCGCTACTTCCAAACTTTTTCTTGCTTTTTCTAAGAATTTTTGTTGAGTATTATTCATAGTTTAATACCCTCTTTTTTGATATTTCGATAAAAAGCATTATCCTCATTTTTAAATTGTTCTTCCGTAGTAAAACAACAGCTAACTAATCGATCGTATTCTAAACAGAGATTACTAATAAATTCTCCTATTTTATGTACCTCTTGATAATAATTAAAAGGTTTTTCTAAGACTACTAAAACATCAATATCTGATTCTGATTTTGCATCTCCTCTGGCTTCTGAACCAAATAATATTACCTGTTTTAAATTATGTTGATAAGTTAATTGCAAATAGTCATCTAATTGAGATAAAATTGGCTTAATTGTCATAAATTTATTAAATAAAATAGAGTTTTGTAATTACATATAATTAATTTTTAAGTAGATAGCAAAAACTTAAACTCTTCTAAAATTAGTGCTTTTCTTGCTTCTATAAATTCTTCAAACTTATCCATTTCCCATAACTCCTCATTTGTCGGGATTAAATGACGTTTTAAATATTTTTCTAACTTCTTTTCATCATTATTAAATTCACTACGTTTATGTTTTAACCATTGTTTTAGGGGTTTATCTGTTTTTTCTAGGTTTTCTTCTCTCGTCAATAACATACAATTAGCAATTTGATTTCTTTGCTCTTTTTGATATTTCATCACTTGTCTTCCTGTTTCTGGATTTACAATTGTTTCTTTTTTTAATGAAGATTGAGGAAATATATGATCTATTTGTAGAGCATTTCCTGAAAAAGAAGATGTATAATCTGCTTGAGGATACCAGATATTAAAGAGTAAATGAATTGATTTAGAGGTATAATTTTCACTCAAAATACTTTCTTGACTAATCTCTAAGTTTCGACCATTATTCCGAATTGTTTGGAAAATTTCCGTGACATCAAATGTTTGTTTTTGGTTGATAGTTTCTATACATTTATCAATCAAATTATCAGGATTTCCACTAAAAGCACCAGATATTAATGTTCTAAATAAATAGTTTTTTATATCTTTTTTATCTGTAGATTTTTTCCATTCGTTTGGATAATGATAAATAAAATAAATGAGAGGAATTAAAGTTAAATAAGAAGGAAGAGCTTTATCGCTACGAAGAAAAGTTTGAGTAGATAAAAAGTCTTTTACTTTCTTAATGGCATCAGTAATTTTATCCCAATTTTTGATGATGTCTTGTCTAACTTCTTCATTTCTAAATTTATTAACCTCATATCTAGCACCCTTATCTAATAAGGTTAAGCAAGTTTTTAAAATAAAATCTCTTGTAAATTCATAACCTGTTTTATTTAATTCATCTAATAAGTCTTCAATCTCGACTTCTGCTTCCTCCCAAGTTGTGGTTAAAAGTGAAAATAATAAGTCTGATTTACCTAATTTTGTTCCCCCTGAATTTGCCCTGATAAAAATTTCTACTACTTCCTCTTCTTTAACTGGTTCATCTATTACTTGATAGCTAATTATTTGATTAATTTTAAAATTTTGTATTAAAATAGAAATGTTATCGTCTATAATATCTTCTTCTTTTTCAGTTAATTCTTGGTCAAATTGTTTTTTTATCTTCTTAGATATTTTCCCAATATGATCTTCATCAAATAAAATATCTTTAATTTTTATCCAAGGTAATTTAGCTGTTCTATTATCTACAAATTTAAACTTATATTTTATTTCTTCTGCCTTAACTAATATTCCACTTAAAACATCAAAATATAATTCTTTATTTACATTTCCATAACTTCCTTTTAATGCGATAAAAATACTTTGTAATCTTTGTTGACCATCCAAAATAAGATTTTTCAGCTTATTATTCTTAGGTATATAAACATGAGAGGAATTCACATTTTCTTCATAATTTTCAATAAATTTACGGCACTGAATCTCCGATTTTGTTTCCCAAATTAAAAAATTACTAATAGGATAACCTCGCATTATAGAGTCAAAAAGTGCGTATATTTGTTCTTCTGACCAAACAAATTGCCTTTGAATATTTGGTAGCCAAAAACCACCATTTTTATCAGGATTATTAATGTATTTTACTATATCAAAAATAGTTGTTTTATCATTTTTCATAGTTTTTATAAATTATTTTTCTTTCGTTATTAATTTGATGTATGTATCAATCTTTGCTATATAATTTTGTTAAATTTTCTCCTCTAAAAATAGTGTTTTACTCATAATCAATGTTAAGCAATGCTATTCTTAATATATTCAGTAAAACAATTTTGAGTTTTATCTAACACAATTTTTTTAACTAAATTACAGAAATTAATACTGGTTTTAGCAAAAACATTTTTCACATAAATTGTCATTATTCCATGAGCAATTAAGTGTCTTAAAGCCTGTGCAATTACTAAAATATTGTCATCATTACCTACTCTAAATTCATCAATTCTTTTTCTTAATTGATTGTTACTGACTTTATCATGGAGAAATGTTAAGATTTGGCTCGATCGTCTTAATTTATCTGCATTCTCTTTATCTATAATTCCCCATTCAGTAATGATGCTATCACCGGGCTTACCTACTGCTTTATAAAGTTGTTCCAAAGCCGAATAAGCTAAAAACACCCCAAAAAGACTACTATAAGCATTAACTGTTGATTCAGGGTAATCTGTTAGTATCATTCCTTCATAAGACTGAGCAAGACGAAAACGGGCAGCAAAGCGATTAAGTTCAGAAAGATTGAGGTGAGAAGGAAGAGAAATATCAGGGTTTTTTTTCCTCCAGTTACAAAATTTTTTCCATCCTTGAGGATATTTCATTATTTCTGCTCCTGTCTCTGTTTGATGTTTAATTCGGCGGCACTCCTGACTAATCTGTTACCATCTTGGACTAGATAACTAAGAGTATTATCGGGGGTGTTAGGATTTTGAGCGATCGCCCAACGTTCCAACCAAGAAGTAGAACGAAAGTTTTTAGCTAGGTGAGACGTTTCTGCATAAGGGCTAAGAAATACGGCTAAACGTCCTAAATTTGGTGTTGTCCCTTTAGCTAAACTGTTAAACATCTCAATCTTTAAATTAACAGGGGTATTAGGATTTTTTGCTACATTAATGCGAACATCACTATCAGAATCAGTGGCTAATTTTTCTAATATACTAACAGGAGTATTGGGATTTTTTGCTACATAACTGCGAATCCAACGATCAGAATCAGTCGCCAATTTTTCTAATAAAGTGATGGGAGTATTGGGATTTGACGCTACATTAATGCAAACATCACTATCAGATGCCAATTTTTCTAATATAACTACAGGGGTATTGGGATTTTCTGCTACTTCATAGCGAACACCACTATCAGAATCAGTCGCTAATTTTTCTAATATAATTACAGGGGTATTAGGATTTCCTGCTACTTCATAGCGAACACCACTATCAGAATCAGTCGCTAATTTTTCTAATATAACTACAGGGGTATTGGGATTTTCTGCTACATCACGGCAAACACCACTATCAGAATCAGTCGCCAATTTTTCCAATAAAACTACAGGAGTATTTTGATTTGACGCTACATAACTGCGAACACTTGTCCTAGAATCAACAGCTAATTGTTTTAAAATATCAGTTGGAAATTTATGTGTTGTATAATATTCATTAAATAACAAGACTTTTTCCTTAATTTGCTTTGTTATATTAGGATTTGATACCACTCGATAGCGAACATTACTATCAGAATCAATAGCTAAGTTTTCTAATGAAGTTACGGGAGTATTAGGATTTTTGGCTACATAACTGCGAATCCAACGATCAGAATCAGTCGCCAATTTTTCTAATAAACTTACGGGAGTATTTGAATTAGATGCTACTTGATTACAAACATCTCCATTAGTGGAAACTAAGAAATCATAAACCCATTGAGGAGAAATCATTTCTGTAAATAAGTTGCTAATAATCTTCTCTTTTCCTTGAGGAATAGTTAAATCATTCTTTCTCAAGGCTTGACGGATAAATTCTTCTGGGTTTTCTATTTCTTTATCCCAATTAACGTGGAATTTTGCTTCCTCCACAATCTGGGTGTTTTTATGTTCTGTTAATTTGGTTAAATGTTCCTTGGATAGTTGAGGATTCCGTAATAAAGCTATTAACACCTCATCATCACCATGATTTACCGCCCAATCTAAAAATGCTCTTGGCACAGTTTCCCGTTTCACCATGCTTTTTAGCGTACTGGTGGGCATATCAGCTAATAAGTTGGGATTTTCTAGCAATAGTAAGTCAAAGATAGGATTATCTAGTAATTCTTCGGGGAATTGAGAACCTAACTCTAATAGAGTCTCTTTAGGAGTGTTAGGATTACTGACAACTGCTTTACGGGTTGATTGATCTTGACTATGGGCTAACTCCGCTAGTAAATCAGGGGGGGCAATAATATTTTTAGCTACCACACGGGCTAATTTTAGATCTTGATGAGCTAATTCTCGTAATCTTTCAGGGGAGCTGGTTTCCAGAGATGCTTCTTTGCTTGGGGTAGGGGGTTTTGGTGCTTTTTTCTGTGCCATGATTGTTGTTACTCTAATAGTGGTAATTTTATAGTTTAATTTGTTGATTATTTTGCTATTACTTATTGATCCTATTCATTGTGAGGATTTATGCACTATGTCCTTAACATTTATTTATTGATGAAGCCCCGAAGGGCTTACTACTCTCAAATTATCTATTGACGATTACGGCGTGTATTGTAATTTTGATATTGGGCTTTTTTCCGCATGGATTTATTTTCACCTTTTTCTAAATCCACCAATAAATCATCCATTTCCGCCATTTGAGGTGCTATGACATCAAACGCTACTCCAGAAGCCATCATTTCTTCCTTAGCCTCCTGTAAACGCTCTCTTGTACCCTGTATATCCCCTCTGTCAAGGTTTCTTACCGCCTCCTCTTTTGCCCTTGAAGCCATTAACTGAGCTACTTTCGCTTTTACCTCCTCATTAAAAGGATAACTATTCAACTGGGCGGAGTTAACCACAGGTAACTGTAATTGATGATGAGATACCTTTCTCGACTGGGTTTCATTGTCATCATAAGCTAATCGGAATTTAACGAGGGGTGCTGATTCCATCATAGGAGGAATTTTTAACCGCAATACCAGATCAAATTGATTCCCTGCGATAAGATTAGGTAGTTTATAACGCCCAAACTCCGTTTTTTCCAAATCATTAAACACATCCACCAATTCCACTCCAGCAAAGGTTTTTATTCCTAAACTCACCTTCTGCCCAATGGTTGCCATAATCCCCTGTAACTCAGCATTGAAGATACTTGGTAACTGATCTGGATTTTGGATAAAGTAATAATTACCATCCCCAGAAAGAGCGATTCCCTGCATCAAATCCTCATTGAAATCATCACCGATGCCCATTGTCGTAGTGCTAACACCCCGTTTACTCAACCCGTTAACGGCATTGCCTATCACATCAGGATTCGTTTCTCCCACATTCGCCAAACCATCGGATAACAAAATAACACGGTTTAAATGTTCAGGCTGTAGATACTTACTCACTTGGGTAGCCCCCTCTAACCAACCGTCATATAAAGCCGTCATATTGCGAGGAGTGATGCTATTGATGCGATTAATAATATCTTGTTTCTGAGTTGCCAGTTGAGAAGGAATAATCACCGCTACTTCATCATCATAAATAGTTATACTTAGGCGATCGCTTTCCGATAATTGTTGCACGGCATAGATAGCCGCCTGACGAGCATACTTGATTTTATCACCTCCCATTGAACCAGATCGATCGATAACCAACCCTAAATTAAGAGTCTGGCGTTGTCGATTAGTTTTGATTTCGGGTATAGTGATTCTGACAATCACATCGAGATTAGTAACGCTATCAGAAGAAATAGCATCTCTTAAACAGATAAATTGTACTTGAGGCTTAACATTGCTCATAATTGTCTCATGAATAAAAAATTTACTTAGGTTTTATTGTCGGGAGTCAAAAGACTTTTTTAACACCGCTTACTGAAAATATTGCTTAAAAGTTGTATTAAAGACTCTCGCTCCTTGATACTATTGGGATAAACGAAATCATCACGGATATGTAACTCCAAACCATCTAAAATCCTTAAACGAGTCCAACTTTCCTGCTGATTAGCCATAGGAAAAACAGACGAACTTTTAAAGCCATTTATATTTTCAGACGATTCCTGAGCAAACCCAGACATATCCTCATCCTCATTCAACGCAGACATATCCCCATCGTTGTTATCGTTTAACGCAGACATGGTATTTTTGTTCTGATTAGATAACTTAAAATTATCTCGTTTTATTTCTCCTGTGAGAGTTGAAGATGATTGACTTCTTTTTCCCTTTAAATCGGCGAGAAAATCTAAAGCGGAATTACTGTTAGAATCTTGGTTAGTTGTGGTTGTTGCATTAATGCTCTTATTTTGATTAGTTGGGTTTTTAAAATTACTACCAAAATCTTGACTTATTTGGGTTAAAGAAGGATGAGCCGTAGTAATATGAATCTGAATACCTCCAATTAATAAACCTTTTAACTCCTCATTAGTTTTTGAAGTTAATAAATCGCCAATCGCCGCCGCACCGATACCATCACTTAGTAAACGTTTGACTAATAATAACTGTAAAAGATGACGATAGGTATAAAAAGCATAGCGATGTTGACGAATAGGCTCATCAATTAAACCACTCGTCGTATAACTCCTAACTAGACGACTATTTAAAAATTCTTTGACTTTATTATTACCCTTAATATCAGGAAGATAAAGAGGTAATAAGCGATTGGCTACCTCCACAAAATCATCAATTAACCATTGCTCATGGTTGTTTTCTAAAGTTTTTAAATCCATACTATTAATATAACTACTGCAATGAAAAATGTCAATAACAAAAAAAAATGTCTTAACAAAACGAAAAAAATATCTGAATCTCTGTTCGATACAAAAATATCCGAATCTAATCCCCCCTGCACAACTACCCATAAAACTGGTAAACTAGGTTTATCTCTAGGAGAATCTCCATAACCGTCTGTTAAATAAACACAAACTCCTTGTAAGCATAAGTCTCTGGTTTTTTCTACTTGTTCAAAAAAGGGAATAAAAGACGATGCCTTAATGCACGTTGGTCGATCGAACTCCATGTTTACCTTGGCAGGAGTCACTTTAGTTCCCATTTTACTGGATAACTCCGTAGCCAACTGACGAACTATCATCGGACAGAGAGAATTACTGTTACTTGTAATAATTTCAAGTGGCGAACTGATCACTCCTTCTTTTGTTCAAAATTCATCCACACGCTGATTTTATGGGACTTTTTTTGCGGAAAAATTCAGCGTGGGACTTCTTTCGACCTTGAGTTAAACTTACTCAGACTCAAGCCACCAATTATCAACAATATTTTGACTCAAATCATAGCTAGTAGTAATTTGAGCCGCATATTGATCTCCCATTTCCTTAGAATGCCCGATTAAAGTACCAAAAGATTCTGCTATATCTCCTTTTCCTGATAAACGAATATGTTTTTCCGCAATATGCCGTAAAGCGTGAGGATTCGTCCATCGTGGTTCTCCAAATAAGGCTACTGTAGCCAACGAGATGGCTTCTGTTACCATTACCCAAATACTTTTAACATAATGAGGTTTACCAAAACTTTCTGGATTAGTCATCAGAAAAAAAGTGTAATTATGAGCTTTTAGATTTGCCAGAGTTTTCTCCCGTAGATGAAGTCGTTGGAGAACAACTTTTAATCTTTTCTCTTCCCGCTCTATATATTCAGGAATAGAAACCGTTACTTTTGGGCTAATAATACCCTGTCGTGCGTTGGCTATTCTCTCCTCTAATGCCTTCACCTTTTGCATCTTCCATCCCCAAAACTCAGACCAACTTTCTTCTGACTCAATGGCGGAAAAAATCATCGAACGCCACTTCTCGAACCAGACATCCAAATCCGCCGTCAAAATTGCTGGTAAACGATAATTGCGCACGATTCCGAGCTTTTCCCGTTTATGTTCCGTAATTTTCACCTCATAATAAGGATTATTATTCTCATCCAGACGACGAAATAAAGTTTTGCCTAAATCCAAAGCTCTAATTTCTTCTTGACGTACAGGGCAATAAACTAAGATTTTGACAATTAAATATCTTTGCCATTCCCGTGCTACTGCCGATAACTGTCTTTGCCCGTGAGATAAAAATTCTCCACTCACACAATCGTGTCTGCCATAGTTAGGAGCGCATAAACTATATAAATACAACACCACCTGCCTCGCTTCTTCATGACTTAACTCCTTTTGATTCCATTTTTGTCGTTGTTGAACCTTTTTTTCCTTCTCGTATATTTCTTTATAATATCCCTGTAAATCTTGCAATTGGGCAATTAAAGGAACATCAGACCAATCTCTGCGCTGACAAGTATTATAATTTGACCATTTAGCCACAGTTATTCCAGTACCCACCATATTTACACCTGTAGAATAACTTACATTACGAGTTGTTACCATCCAATAGGTATATTCTTCTAATAAATCAGGGTTTGCCAAGAGACTTAAATCCAATGATTTGTCAGGGTAAGCTGTTTGATACCAGCCCATAAAACGAGAAACAGCTTGAATTTCCTTCTTCAAAGTATTTTCCTTAATTTTCTCCATTTTAGGAGTAGTTATTGTTCCCCCCTTTAATCTTTGTTCACGACGGCGATGACTCCGTAAATTTTTGCCACCACTAAGACGAAACTCTCCATAACTATCTAGTTCTTTTTGTAATTCGGGGGGGATAGTTTGCAACCCATAACTATCAAATTTTTCAGACGTTGGTTTATCTGGTACTTGAGGACGATAAGGTGCTACCGATGAGATTTCATCAGTACATAACTCTTGCCACCAAATTTGCTTCATCACCCAGCTATTAAATCTACCTAAAGCCGACTTATAGTTATTGATAGTACCTTGACTAATTTTGTTGGCAGAGATGTCGGATTGAGAACAACGATCGAAAATCGATACCATGTCCTTTAAATCTATTATGCTTACTTGACCAGAAATTTTCTCAAAATCCGATGCCGCAATAACATCTTCCACCTTCAAAACCGTCGGCAAAACATAATGACGTAAAGCTGTACTTAGATATTTAGAAAATTGCACCGAAGTAAAAGGAGAATCTGAAGCCTGTTTAGATAAATGATTTACTTGTGCCAAAGTATAAATTTGATTCATATATTTATAGCTACCTTAATATAATTGCGTAAATTAATTTGCGGATGAGCAATACAACTTGTTAATCATTTCTGAGAAACCAAAACCAATTGTTGTAACTTTACTAAAAAAAAAAACTGAGAAACTTGAACTCAAATTAGTCTTGTTCTGCAATATTTTTTTGTTATTCTCTTCGTATGATTTCATTCGTTTTAGGTATTAAATAATACCCAGTTTAAAAACTTAAAAGTCTTTTTATATATTGATTATAGCTTTTTTTAAAAATAATGCCAAGAGCATTTTAACCGTTGGATTATATTTTAAATTAGGTATAATAAGTATAAATATATTTCTTTGCATAGATATGAAAAATCTTAGTTTAAACCAAGCAATACAAAAATGGCGTACTTCACCTCAATATGAATCCTCTGGTGTCAATACTGATAAATTTCTCAATATAGTTTTACGTCAATATCTCATACCACAGATTAATCAAAGTTATAGTACGATGACTGTCGAACAGGTAGATCAATATATTTCTACTCAATCAGTATTAGTACTAAAAGATGCAATGACAATTTTTGACCTAGTATTAGATATTAAAGTTAAGGAGGGTAAGGTAAAATCTCGTACGGGGAACAATTATCGTTGTACGTTAAAGAAGTTTTTAGACTGGTTAAATCAGCAACCTTGGTGGTTAGGTTTATCGTTGGAAAATTCTGTGAAGGTGACACCACTTCAGCCAAAGTTACCTCCCCAACCAACGCAAAAAAAGGGTAAGCAGGTAAGAATTAGTCTAAAGTTAGACGAGTTACCAGCTTATTCACTAGCACAGTTGGAAGATTATCGTCGATTTCGTGTTGAAGGTTTACCTCCTGATAATTTGAATTCAAAACATCCAATGGGAAAGGATGATTTTAATTGTTTGAGGGGTTTACCTTTGGGTGATTTGTATGTAACAAATACTCCTAAAAATTATAGTTTTCCTTCCTCTCGTAAACCAAAATTAGAATGTATTGATGTTTCTACTTATAAAAGGGAAAAAGAAGATATTTTATATTTTTGGGGTTATTGTCAGCAGTATCATCCTACTAAAAATCTCCACTTAGATTTAATATTGGATCTTGATTTATTAGATGAGTTTGTTTATTGGGCGATCGATCATCGGGGTGTAACTCATTCGACAGGGGTAAATATGGCAAAAACTGCTATAGCAGTGTGTAAATTTAAAAATTATCATCGTACTCAAAGAAGAAATTGGTCGGATATTGAGGAGTTGGTAGAACTGAAAAATTTACGCAATGAGTATTATGAGGAATATCAACGAGAGAAAAAGCAGTTAGAACCTCAAAAATGGGCTAATAAAGAGTTGACTCATGATCAAGCTCGTCAAGTAGTAGATTATCTTTATGCTAGTTGTGCTCCTCGTCGAAGTCAGAAAAATAGAACTACTGGGGAGAGAACTTTTTCATACGGGCGTGATATTTCTGCGGTGGCAAGGGATGTGCAAACTCATTTGTTGGTCAAATTATTAGTCTATACTCCTGTTAGACAGGAAGAAATACGCTATTTAGTTTATGGGGAAAGTTTAATTCGCAAGGTGGATGCCGAAGGTAATGGATATTATGAGGTATATTTAGAAAAGCATAAGTTAGATTATACTGGTGAGCCTCGTCACTATCGTTTACCGAAGATTACCACGGCGGATTTGGATCATTGGATTTTCCATTGGTGTCCGATTCTTCGTGAGGCGGTGGAAAATATAGCGCAATGGCAGAAGTTCTGGGGATATTCTCCTTTAAAAACAGAACGGTTAGAAGAGCGTATTAAGAAGGCTAAACAAGGTGAAATACCTCCTCAAACAAAAAAAACGACTTCTGAGTATATAAAGGAGCAAGAACGTTTGTTAAAGGCGGCAAATCGTCGTCTGGATGCTTTTTCCATTGTTGGTGCTAATTTACAAAACCATAATTTTATTTTTATGATGTTTGGTAAGCACGTTACGGAGGCTTTTGGTAAACCTTTGGACGTTACTACTACTTGGATTGTAGTGAGGAGAGCAATAGCTAAGGCTACTTTTGCTTTATTTGGGGAGGCTAAATGGACTAATCCCCATGCTTTAAGACATATAGCGGAAAAACATTTACGGCTAATTGGTAAAGGTTATTTGGCTGATTCTTTTGGTGCTTTGATTGGTCATTCCGCTAAAGTGGGAGCTGAATATGCGGCTCAAATTACTACGGAGTTAGAACAAACTCAAAATATTGTTGATAATTGGTGGTTAGAGTAATTTACTCTACCCAAAGGTGCGTTCTGAGTAATTAGGAGGTATCACAGCTAGAGGGTTAAATGTCAATTGCTAAGATTTATACATTAGCAAGACCCTACAAAACAAAAAAAATGGATTGTGGATGCTGACATAGAAAAAAAATACTGATTCTCTTTTATAAGTGATCACCAAAACTTGATATTATTATTCATCCAAAAGTAATTCTATTTTGTCCAACAATTTTTCTAGTCTTTGCCATTTCTTGGGTTCTTTTTCCCACATTTTACTTTTATTCAGATTTTTGATTATTTTGTTGATTTTCTCTCTAGCTAGATTATTTTCTTTTTGAGGTTGTAATTGTTTGATTTTTTCTTTAATTTCACTCAATGATAAGTTTTTTGAGATTGCCTCGGATAATAATTCTTTTCGTTGTTGTTCATTTTTAACCTTAGCTAGAGCGATCGCTTTTGTATAGGCTATTTCTCCCTGTCGCAGACTATCTAAAATATCAGTAGATAAATTCAGTAACGGTAATCGATGAGTCCTAAATGATTCTAAACTCAACCTTCCTAACGTTTTAAATATATCCTCAATCATGTCAATATCAGTTTTACGGACAACGTTGTTCGTAAGTCCTCTTTTGGCGTTAGAAATTTGATTAAGTAAGGAAATAACCTCTGGAATATTTTTATCTAAATTAAGGGCTAAAAGATTCAAGATTGCTTCGGTTTCTTCAACGGGGTTTAAATCTTCCCTTTGTAAATTTTCCGTTAAAGCGTATTGAGTTGCTTCAAGATCTGACATTTCCCTAACCACTACAGGGACTTCTGACAGTCCGATTGTTTGAGCGGCACGATAACGTCTTTCTCCGGCTACTAATTCATATTCATCATTAAAAGGTCTTACTAACAAGGGTTGAAGGATACCATCTTTTTTGACGGAAGCGATTAAAGTTTCCATAGATTGAGAGCAAAAATAACGACGAGGTTGAGATGATGGTAATTTGATTTTCTCAATGGCTATGGAAGATTGATTTAATTTTTCTTCATCAGTAAATAAACTAATATTTTTTAATTTATTTCTTTCGGGTGAGGGAATGTTTCGTTTAGTGGGCATTATAATTTCTCCATTTCCGTTGCTAATAAATCAAACAATTCTAAGGTATTTTTATGTTTATTAGGACATAATGCTAAAGGTTTCCCCATTTCTGAGGCTTCGGCTATGGCTGTGGCTCGAATCATGGGGGGAAATACAGGAGCGATCGCCCTTAATTGTTCTTGGATGGCATCTAAAGTACGATTATCTAATGAATTGCTTACTTGATACATTGTGGGCAAAAAACCTACTATCTTGAGTCGAGGATTTAATCGTTTGCGAATCCTTGCCACCGTTTTTAATAATGAATCAGTACCCTTGAGGGCTTTAAATTGACATTGAATTGGCACTAAAATATAATCCGCCGCCACTAAACTAATATGGCTCAAAATACCTAAAGAGGGCGGACAATCAATCAAAATAAAATCATAATCTTCGGCGATTAATTCTAATACTTGTTTGAGTCTTAATTCTCTTAGTTCGGCAAAAATTAATTCTTGTTCGGCATTGGCTAATAAGATATTAGCAGGTAACAAGTCCATTGAATGTAAATTGAGATGAACACTTTTTTTGATGTCCTCTTTTTCTAAGTCATCATTCATCAAGAGGTTATAAACGGTTATATCAATATCGGCAGGTTCTAATCCCATAAAGCTAGTTAAGGATGCTTGAGGATCTAAATCTACTAACAAAACTCGATGATGATTTCGGGCTAGATGATAGCCTAAATTCTGAGTTATGGTGGTTTTGGCTACCCCTCCAGCTTGATTAAAAAAAGCTATAATTTTGGACACTTTTGTTACTCTTTATTGTTTATTGATATGCAATATAGTCTAGCTAATAATAATGATTTTTTGAGATGGTTAAAGTATATAAAGGTGATTGTCATTATTTCTACGAACAACGTTGTCCGTAATTTTATTTTTATTAGCGGTACTTAAACAAAAAATATCAGAATATTAGTGTGAAACCTTTATTAATTAATCAAAGACTTTAGATCGATTAATAGCTTTTTCTTTTATAACGAAGGTTTCAGTTATTTTTATGATGGTAAATGTCTTAGTCTAAGGGAATTTCAAGCAGTTTTTGATTAAAAATTTTTCAAAGTACCGTTAGAAGATTTAACTTAATCTATTAGTTTATTTGCAATACTTTTTTAAATCCGTTTTTATAGGGGTAATATTCACAAATATATATTTCTGGATCTTTTGTTGGCAAAATAACTCTTCCACATTCTATTGCTATTGAAACAGGAACTGCTGGAAGAATATAAATTTTGCATTGTTTTCCATGTTCAGCTTGAATTTTATTAAGTAATTTACGATATTCATAACTAAAAATTTCTAGTTGTTTTTTGGATTTCAAGAAATGTGGTGAAGGTTCTGAAATAGTTATTTGATAAATGCTACAATCATCTGAAATTAAACTTTTATATTTATCAATCTCAATATAATCACTAATAGCTAACTTTAATAACACTTTGTCATTTACTCCTTTTTTTTCATTAGAAATATAATAAGAAATGTCAGAATTTTGATCTTCTTGCCAACACCAAGTTTTATTGGTATCATCAATATTTCGATGAGATTGGTAAATATCTGCTGGTATCGTATCACCAATACAGTTCCCTAAATACATCAAAAAAGGCATTGGTGAGATTCCAAATATAGAAAGATGCTTAATTTTGAGATCATCAATACCTTCATTTAAACACCATTGAATTTTACGTTTAATTTTTGTTTCAGCAAACGTCTGCCATTCTTGAGGTGTAGCATATCTATCAAAACTTTGTTCCTCTATTTTTATTCCTTTGAAATCAGTAGGAAATTTCGGAAACATAGCTTTTTTGACTGCTTCAATGTTAATTGGGACAAAACGCTCACCAATATTAACGGCAAGTTGTAATACTGTCGATTTGCTAATTTCTTCTGAAATACTTGTTTGTATTTCTATCCTCTCTTCATGTTCTCGTTTCCATTGGCGTAATAAATCAATTGGATATTTTTCAGGATGATCGTCTATTTCGTTATGGCATGATTTACACAAAAGCATTAAATTAGAAAAATCTGTTTGTAATTCTTCTGATTCCTCAGTTCCTCTTGGTCCATTTTTGCTCGAACCTATAATATGTGCAACTTCACAAAACTTACCTTCACTCAAAGTTAATCCATTGTACCAAACAGGTTTATTACATCCCTTAAACTGACAACGCCCTGCTGATTTTACCCAAAGTTGCAATTTGACCCATTCTGGAATATTTTTTCTTTTCATAATTTAATAAAGTGGAAAATCTTGACCAAAAACTTTTTGTAATGCTTTACAAGCATTAAGAGCATAATATTCGTTTGATACAGTAATTAAAGTATCTCGTAAGGTAATTAATTTATTTTTCATTAATCCCATTTGATCATCAGTCATTTTTTCAAACAGATCATTATAGGGTTGAACAGGAAGTTGTACAATAATTTGATTTTGCCAATTAAACATACTAATTATTCCATTGACAACATTTTTTAATGCTTCCAAATCATTGTATTTGTATTGATAAGGATAAGATTGATACTCATAATTTTTTTTAGGCTCAAAAAGATTATAACAACAAGCTGTTAAAGCTATTCCTGTAGGTTTTCCCGCTATCGTTGAAGAAAAATTATAATCTTTCCATCTTTTTAAATATCTTATAATTCTCCGAAATTGATCTCTATCTAATTGATCGGGAAATTTTGATTTTAAAAGGTCTTTGAGTTTAAAAGGTTCAGATACTTCCCAAAATTTGTAATCTTCAGAAGAATTAGAATAGCCTTTAGCAATGTAATTTATTTCACGCCCAAAATTATCTTGATCTGAAGAATAAATAGCTAAATCAACATGAAACCATTTTTCACCATTTTGATGATATTGAACTCTTACACAAGGTCTTTTTATTTCAACAGTTCTATTCCAACCACTTAAAGCATGATAAACCCATTCTTTTACCTGAACTGGCTGATAGTGATTTCTGGAAAAATGAAATACTATACCGACATCAATATCGTAATCTTGTCCTGTTGGGGGTTCTACTCCTGTTGCTAAATCGTAACTACCCTGATTGAAATAATGAAATATTGGTGGTTGAAAACTTTGTTCAACAAATAATTTTTTTAAGCCATCTCTTAAATTATTAACAATTAAATCTCTTTTATCTCGTAAATATTGGCTTTCATCAAAATCAATTTTGATAGTATCGTGAAATTTAGAGAATTGAGTTTGCAAATTTACCATAACACTTAAATATTAAATTCTTAATATTTTTTAATTAATTGATCAAAATAACTAAAACCATACTAACGTTTACATTAGAAATTTATCTTTTGAATAAGTACATATTTAGTACGGATTACCGAATAGAAATTTTTACCTAACTTTTGCATGGGTGCATTATCTGAAATTTTACTCTTTAAAATTCCTTAAACTTTAATAGGTCATAATTGGCTATAATTGGTTATTATTAGCTTAATAATTGGCTATGGTATGAATATTAACCAAATTGTCATCACCCCAGAAATCCTAACTCTAATCGCTGAAATTGATGAGTTTAAAGGCTCATGGCGTAGTTTAAAAACCCTTGCCCCTGAAAAGTTAGCTACATTGAAAAAGGTTGCAACGATCGAAAGTATTGGTTCATCTACTCGAATTGAAGGAGTTAAGATGACAGATCGGCAAATTGAAACCTTGTTGAGTAATTTAGATAAACATTCCTTCACCACCAGAGATGAGCAGGAAGTGGCAGGATATGCAGAAGTGATGGATATTCTCTTTCAAAGTTGGGAGACAATTCCTATTACGGAAAATTATATTAAACAGCTTCATGCCATTTTGCTTAAATATAGCCCTAAAGATGAAAGACATCGGGGAAATTATAAAACTATTGAAAATCACATAGAAGCCTTTAACGAAGAAGGGAAAAGTTTAGGGGTTATTTTTGCCACCGCTTCTGCTTTTGAAACTCCTTTAAAAATGGAAAATTTGGTTTTTTGGTTACGGCAGGAAATAGAAGAAAAACGATTGCATCCTTTGTTAATTATCGGCATTTTTATTGTTAATTTTTTAGCTATACATCCTTTCCAAGATGGAAATGGGAGAATTTCGAGAATTTTAACCACATTATTATTATTAAAAAGTGGCTATATTTATGTTCCTTATAGTTCTTTAGAAAGCGTTATTGAGGAGAATAAAGACAGTTATTATTTAGCTTTAAGACGCAGTCAACAAAGTATTAAAACTGATAATCCAGACTATCTTACATGGTTATTATTTTTCCTAAGATCTCTCAAAAAACAAAAAGATAAATTAGCGATAAAATTAGAAAGAGAATTGATTTTTCAAACATCTTTACCTGAGTTATCAGTGCAGATTTTAGAGTTAGCTAAGGAGCATGGTAGAATCACTACGGGAGATATTGAGAAATATACTAAAGCTAGTCGTAGCACCATTAAAGCTAGATTAAATGAATTGGTAAAACAAGAAAAAATTTATCGTTATGGTAAAGGTCGATCGACTTGGTATAGTCTTTAAAAAAGATTAACTAATAAAATTTTTTTACTATATCAATATTAACACTGGCATCATTATTTTCTGTTAAGTTTTGAAAATTATAATTTTTTTATTGTAAATTCTTAATTATACATTCTTATACGAATCTCTAAAAGTAAGTTTTGATAAACCTTCAACTAATCGATTAATTCCTATGAATGCAGTTTCATAGTTTAATGAACCATAAGCCACCCTTAAACAACAATCATTTTCGATGCCAAAAGTTGTACCCGGTATCACGGCTACTTGATAATTTTCTATCAGTTTTTTTGTTAAATCAAAAGAGTTCTCATCAGTATTAATTTTCAAAAAGAAATAAAACGCTCCATCTGAATTACTAACTTGACAAATATCGCTAATTTGCCGTAATGAATTCAACATTATTTCTCTAACTTTATTAATTTCTAATAAGTATTTTTGACAATAACTAATACCTGTTTTTAAAGCTCCTAATGCCCCATATTGAGAAATAACTGGAGGACAAATTAATATAGTATCTTGAACTTTTTTAACACCCATTTCTAAATGTTTAGGAATTATCATATAACCTATCCGCCAACTGGCAAAACCATAGGCTTTCGATAAGCTAAATAAGGAAATTGTATGATTATTACTATTAGGAAAAGAGGCAGGAGAATAATGTTTAACATCGTTATAAGTAAAATATTCATAAGCCTCGTCACTGATATGATAAATACCTTTTTCTCGACAAATGTTATTAATAGTTAATAAATCATTTTTAGAATAAACAACTCCTGTGGGATTATTAGGAGAAATAGTCACAATAGCTTTAGTTTTTGAGGTAATTGCGTTAACAATTTTATTAATATCTGGTTGATATTGTTCATCTGTTTCTACAATTATGGGTGTACAATTTGCTAATCTAATCGCCATTTCATGATTAAAATAATAGGGAGATAAAATAATTATTTCGTCTTCAGGATTAGTGATAGCTAAAATTGCATTCATGAAAGCCATATTAGAACCTGCGGTAACAAAAATTGAGGATTTATCATCAACTAAAATATTATTATCTACCGCTAATTTATGCTTTATTTCTGCTAATAAAAGTGGAATTCCTTGTACTGATTGATATAAATTATTTTGGGGATTTTGAGAAAAACTATTTATCTGATTAAAGGCTTCAATCGGGGGAGGATAAAAAACGACTCCTTGCCCCAATGAGATAGTCTTAGGATTATTTTTGATTAATTCATTGATGATAGGAATTAGTGGTAATTGAATCGAATTAGTACGCATATAATAAAAGGCAGAAGGGAAAGGGCAGAAGGCAGAAGGAAAATAGCTAATATGAAATATGAAAGGGTTTCACTGTTGACGAGTGTCCTAACGGTTGTTATTATATTAAAATTATTATTAATGACTTTTTTTCTTTTCTTCATCTGAACGCAAATCAGAGAGCTTAAAAATCATTTGTTGTACTTGTTCTAACTTCATCAAAGCCTTATTAAGTTCACTCGACACGTTTTCCATTACATCTTCTGGAGTTTCTTCTTCATCATGGTCATTCTCTCCATAATACTCAAACAGTTCAAAGTCAGAATCTTCTAAGATTGTGATAACATCATCAATTTCCGTTACAATCTCAACAAAATCATCATGAATATCTAAAAATTCAGTCATATTCCTAATTTTAAAATATTGATATTAATTATAAGAATAACGAACGTGTTCTTGTGACAAATTTTCAGGACAAAATTTTGAAGATTTGTGATAAGCTATAAATATAAATTAATGTACAGGTTTACTGGACAGGTTGATTAAAAATGTTCTCCATAGAAACCAGTTATACTCAAGCACGAGAAAATTTAGCTCATCTACTTAATGAGGTAGAAAATGATAGCACTATAGCCGTTATTAAACGTCGTGGGCATAAAGATATTGCTCTTATCAGTGCTGATGATTTATCAAGTCTCTTGGAAACTATTTATTTATTGAGATCGCCCTCCAACGCCCAAAGATTATTAGAAGCCTTAGAAGACTCTAAAAAATGGGATAAACAACAACCTCCTTCTCCTTATACCGTAGATGATTTATGTGAGGAGTTGGGGATTGAAAGATAAAAAGAAGAAAACAGAAAAACAACAAGAAAAAACCACTAAAAATCAGTCTCTTGAAGTAAAATCACTGTTTCCAGTATTTCATCCCCGTTTTCGAGAAGATTTAGCATGGTGGTATCGTACTGATAAAACAAAAGCTAATAAAATTCTTGATTTAATTGAAGCTATTATGAAATCACCGTTAGAAGGTATTGGAAAACCAGAGCCACTTAAATTTTTAGATTCGGATACATGGTCTCGTAGAATTGATTTAGAGCATAGATTGGTTTATCGTGTCACACAAAATCGTCTTGATTTTTTACAGGCACGTTATCATTATGAAAAATAAAGTAGGTAGGAGATAGGGCAGGGCGAAATCAAATTCTCACAATTAATTTAGGATTACTATATTTAAGTTAAATATATAAATTTAAAAAGTGGACACCGATTAAACTACTTCTTTTCACTTATTTTCCCTCTTCAACATTTAAGTTAAATACATAAATTAAAAGAGTGGACACCGATTAAACTACTTCTTTTCACTTATTTTCCTTCTTCAACATTTAAGTTAAATACATAAATTAAAAGAGTGGACACCGATTAAACTACTTCTTTTCGCTTATTTTCCTTCTTCAATATTTAAGTTAAATATCATAAATTAAAAAAGTGGACACCGATTAAGCTAATTGTTTTCGCTTATTTTCAAACTCAACATTTAAGTTAAATACATAAATTAAAAGAGTGGACACGGATTAAGCAACTTGTTTTTGCTCATTTTCAAAGTTATCGTTTTCCAGCAACTCATGGTATAGCCAATTAGTAAAAATCTCATCGGCTAACTCATTACTAATACAGCTAGTTATATAATAATATCGCTTCCGATCGCTCCGACTACCCAAACGACTACCTTTTTTAATGTTATAACCAATCCTTCTTAAGATCATCCTCAATAGCTGAATAGGGCTATGGTTTTTATCTAAATCAATATCTAAAACCTGCTTAAACGCCGTTTTAATCATGGGAGAATCCTTTAACGATGATAAATAAGGAATAACATCCGTTTCCGTTATTAAACCCCCTAATTTATTTATATCAATACACTTAAACCAAATCGGATTAACCTGCATCGATAGCAAAAGTATCAATATTTCTTGACTTTGAATATTGAGAATATTATCGATAATTTTATCTAAGCCAATATGATGAAGTAAAACAGTTTGAGTAGAATGACTTTGACGGTTAAAATCGATGGCATAACCTTGATTATCATTCTTCTGGGCATATTTAGCTAAGACTCTTTTATCCCTTTTCATCACCATATCTACCCCCACAGATAACCAAAATCTTAACAATAATTGAGGATAATAACCCTCCCTATCCAAACCAATTAACTCTCTAGTTATCTTATTAGTGCGATATTTTTTTGCCAATTGCCCCTTATATTGCTCAATATTTTCCTCCTTAGTTTTCGTTTTACTTTTCTCCAATTCTTCTAACCTTGTTTCCGTTGGAATCTCCTTTTCCAAAACCTTATCTTGGAAATTATTTTCTGATTCATCTCGAATAGATTGATAAATTTCTTTCAACTCTTTAACCTCACATTTATTCAGCTTATTACCATCAAGAATAGTATAGCCTTTATCCTCTAAATGTGAGATAAAATTAGACTTTAAATGGATATAGTCATTATTAATTCTGGCGGCAAACTTACAATAATATTTAACTAAATCCATAGCTAAATCGCAATTAAAATCATCTTGGAGTAACTTTTGAATATTATTAGTTTGACCCATGATATTATTGAGTAAATCGCTATATTTATAACTGCCAATATTAATGCGTTCACTACTACCATTTTTTATATAAATATGACGGAGACAATCACCACGATAGCGCTCGATCGCTTGTTCAAAATCCGTGAGAGGAAAATTACCATAAAAGATACCAAAAACACCATCAAAAGTGCCGACAATCTCCTCATCAAGACTAACCCCAGTATTAATAGAACTAGAAGCAATGACAATTTGAGCCTCTTTTAACCTGTCTAAATCGGATAAAATTTGATAACTTAAATGAGTAGAATCCCCCAAAGATTCCTTATCAAGACGATAAATTTTCGATTCTAACTCAGGGAAAATTTCTAAGATTTCCTTCTCAATATTAATAGTACCATGAGTACTGCTTTCCTTTTGTCCGCTAGTATGAATAATAATTCTTTTATTATCTCTAATAGCTTCAATAATTTGACTTCTTAAAGATTCAACATTATCGTAAATATAACAATCTCGAATATTCTCAAAAGGTTTATAAATATTTTCAACCACCAGAGTATCTTCAGGGGAAATATCAAATAAAAATTGATAAAACTTAACGCCAATATCGGATAAATCAGCATCAAAAATAGTAATCATTCCATTAGCTTGAATAACCATTTTTCCATGGTTTCCAATACGGACAATTTTGGTAATTCTGTTTTTGCTAATCTCAGTTAAAGAAGCTAATAAATGCCATGAAACTTGTTCAGCTTCATCAATTACCATATCATTAAATTCTTGATGTTCAGGAATTAATAAAGCACTATCAGCACAAGCAACAATACCATTATTTTCAAAATTAATAACATTAGATAAATAACAATCAAGTTGAAATTTATCTGCTAAATTCCATGCTAAAGATTGTCGGTGAGTTAAAGCATAAGTGATTAATTTATCAGGTAAAAGAGAAGATTTACTATGAATAATTTGACTTAAATCTCGTTCAATAAAACCAGTATTAAATTTACATTGATATTTTTGAGTTTGACAATTATAACCAACTATAATTGAATCATAAATATTAGAACCAACTTTAATTTTTACCTTTTCACCCAAAGAAAGCTGAAGGTGAATGGCAGAGGGGAAAAGGTTAGTTGAAGAAGGTAGAGGGCGGATGGCAGAGGGCAGATGGTTATTATTTGATGATTGATTATTGTCAGTAATATTGACTAATTGATTGTTATAGTTGATACTTAATTCTTGATTATTTTCATTAATACTAGATGATTGATGATGGTTAAAGGGTGGATTATTGTGGTTAATATTTCCCAATTCGTAGTTTTGGTTATGATTTGAGGGTTGAGTATTTTGATTAATACTTGAGGGTTGAGTATTTTGGTTAACATTTCCAAATTGATGGTTTTGGTTAATACCAGAAGATTGATAATGGTTTAACGATTGATGATTGAGATTAGTATTTGATAGCTGATTATTCGGGTCAACACCTAAAGATTGATTATTTTGATTAATAGTTGGGGATTTATGACTGTTATTTTGTTCATATAAATCTTGTTTAATTTCATTTTCTATATTATTCTTAGACAAATTTCGTTCTTGTTTTAAAGATTCAGCATAAGAATAAGATTTACCACTATTTTGTTGAGATTTAACGCATAAAAGTTTTACTCCTTTTCGTCGAGCTTGACTAATTAAATCAGCCGATAAATACCGTTGATTAATAATAATATTAGGAGTTAATTGGCGACCAAAATTAGCAATTTCTTTTTCCCATAACTTATTAAAATTAGTAGCACGATCGATAATTTTATTTAAGCCTTTAATACCGTGTTTAGCAATAAAATCATCAATACCTTTACAGGATTCATCTTCCCAAGTAATAATTTTAACAATGCCGTATTTTTTAAGTTTTTTAGCAATTTTTTTAGTTTCCCTTTTAACCGCTTGACGAGAAGATTCTTTCACATCCGCCGCATCAAAAACTAGATAAATTAATCTATTTGCCTTTTGCCCTTGGAGTATCCAGAGTAATTCAGGTTTCAGGTTAGTCACCCATGAGGATTTATTTTCCGTCGCTTTTTCCGAGTGAGTGGTGATACTAAAACAAGCAATAGCGATTTTGCCATGAGAAATCAAAGAAGCGGCTTTTTTGATGCCCTCAGTGATGAATAGGGGTATCTGAGGGTGATTCTTTATCCACTCCCATTTATCGCCCACCTGCCACGTTTTATAGCTGTCTGGTAGCGTTAAATCATATTCCGTGGCAATCTCCTCTAAAACTCGAATTGGAATATTGAGATAAATGAAAGGTGTACCACTACCTGTGGGGGTTTCGTACTTGATTGAATTAAAAGCAAAAATGTCAAAAGCATCATTTTCCAAACACCAGAGATATTTTTCAAGGGGTGACATGGCAGAGATTGCTTCTAAGTGCCAATGACCATTTTTATCTAGGGGCAGTTTATGGGGGATATTAAGGGCTTTAGCCATGCTAATGATAGTTTGCCTAGTTCCCCACAAATAACCCTGTTCTTGGGGCAAATAACGCTTATCTGGATGATTTCTTAAAAGGGCTGGGGTAGCAATCGAAGTTCTGAGTTCTGAATTCTGAGTTCTGAGTTCTGAGTTCTTCTGAGTGATTAATTGTAGTAAAGGAAAGTCTGGTTTAATTTGGCTCATGTCAACGGAGTTAGTCAGAGGATACCAACTGTTGGCATACCAATATCCTTGGTAAAGATGGCTATAGCGGTGGTTAAGCTCACTGTTACAGACTTGTCTTCCTTGCCTTTTATCCTTCAGGTCACAGAGGGAAACGAACTTAGTAAAGCCGTTATATCCTTCCGCACTGTGGAAGTTCAGTTCGATAACGTCATCAGCGATCGCACTTTGTTTTAATTCTTGATAGTGGTTTACCTTCATCAAATTTTCTTTTTCTTCTCCTGAGTGAGTCAATAAAAAACAGGAGTAAAGCTAGATAAGAAGCATAACCAATATTGAAAAAGCACTTTTTGTTGACACCAATAAGATCTTTAATAAATATATATAGGCTGTCAACAAGTACGGAAAATCAAGGGTTTTAGACCTACTTGGTTAAGGCATTCTAGTCATTTGGTTAAGGCATTCTAGTCACGACTGTCAACATCAATTTTTCTTTATTCCATAAGGATTTGAAGGCTATTTTTTCATCAATTTTGCTGTTGACAGTTACAAAACTTAACAATTATCTCAAAACAGGAGTAATAAAATCTCTATAATTCTTATTCAGTAAAGGTTTTACCGTGTTTTTTGACCGAAAAAAGTTTTTTGTCTTCTGTCAACGTGTCAATTGAGATTTAAGAATCTTGGAGGATTGATATAACTTTTAATATTTCTTTAGCTTCATCTTGTTTAAGAATTCTATCTCCTGACTCTTTTTTGCTTAATGTACTTCGATGTATTTTCAGATAATCAGCTACCTTAGCTAAAGATAAACCTGCGGACTCTCTAGCTTTTTTGATGTCCGTACCCGTAATGGTTTTTTGTATTAATTTTGGATTAGTTTTTCTCTCTCTTAAATAAGTCGGCGTGGGAGGTGTAATACTTACTCTGGCTTGTAAAAGTATATCAAAATAACCTCTCTTATTTTTTGCTTGAGAATCGGGTCTAAGCCATTCGGGATATGTTTCAGGGTCAAAGTTAACGGTGAATCCCACATTTTTCAAAGTATTTAAAATATTATCCCAATATGTTTTGAGTTGACTTCTGGTTACTTTACAATTTTTAGCTTTTTCGATTCGAGTACCAGCACCGTTTAAATTTTCTTTTAACCATGTTTCTACGGTTATATAACTATCACGATAGGCAGCGATCGACTGAATCATAGCGATTCTTAAAGCTGCTTCCTCGTGGTAAGGATCTATGCTCATAATTGATTCCGATAACCATGAGAAGTGATACAAAGCATTTTGAGCAATTTGACCACCTTCATTTAAAAATGAATATGTCCACAACCCTGGACGAACAGTTATTTCAATTTCTTCAGGATTATCTACTTTTTCAGTTAAAGGGTTTTCTTTTCCAACTTCCTTAACTGATATATCCCATATTCTCGAAGTTTCAATAGCTATTTGATTAACATTTTTATTTTTTTTTGATTTTCCATAAATCCATTTAACTTGAATCAATAAACAATTAATAGCCCATGCTAATTGAGATATTTTTTTAAGTTTTTCAGTTATGGTTAAATCAGTTCTTTTATGCCATCCTAAAGCAGTAATTAAATCACTCCCCTTGATCGTAAACTTAGAATCCCACGGTTTTTCTTGACGACAAGCATGAACAGCTAAAATGAGGTGTAATTTAGCCGTATCAATTCCGAATTTATCTATAATTTGAATCGCTTCACTGAATGGTAATGTAATAATTTCTTTAGTATTGCCTTTATTTATATAATGTTTAATATAATTTTCAGCATTAGATTTACCTTCATAGCGATAAACAGCTAAATTACTGATAGTTTCCTCTATCCAAGCATCCTTTTCTACCATTGCTTTATAACCAGTATAAATAGGCATTCCATTAGCCATTTTCTCTTCATCGTAAATAAAGGTTTTGTCTTCATAAGTTATTTCTTCATCGACTTTATAAATTTGATTTTCATGAGCTTTATGATTATATTTTTCGTTAATTTTACTCGACTTAGAATTAGAAATATATTTACTCATTAACTCAGATAATTTTTCTGAATTAAATCCTTCTTTTTCTAAAAAAAATTTAATATGATCGGGTAAATTATTATCCTCATAAAGTCTTTGGATATTAATTAAAGTTTCAATAGGTAAATCATCTAAATTATCTATTTCCGTTGTCAAAGAAAAATGCTCTTTATTCATTGCTTATAATCATTTTTTATTTATCATAAACTCTTCAGGATTTATTAGTTCATCCCCCCAATAAGAGTCACAAGTGTCAACATCAATTGTTCTTTATTTCATAAAAATTTCGAGCGAGTTTTGTCGGCTTTAGGAAAAAAAATAGAAGTGCGAATGGTTTAAAGAATAAGATTAAATTATAAAAGATCTTCTAACATATCAGTAACTCGTCCTTGTTCATTACGACGATTATCATCGTAAACCATCAAAGTATTTAAACTGCTATGACGAGATAATTTTTGTACTGCCCTAACATCACCATTAGTTATCTCCAAAGCGGCAGTAATAGCTGAGTGACGTAAGCGATGAGGTGATAGTTGCTTCAGTATTCCCGCTTTATTGGCATATTTTCTGACTAAATAGTAAATTGATTCAGGAGTTAATTGATGTCCCCAATGGTGTTCAATAAGTGCAAAAAATAAATACTCAGGAAGGGACGAAAAATCTCGAATTGCACATATCCATTCATTTAAAGCATTAATGGTACTAACACCTAAACTAACTGGTTGAGATTGTCCTTTTCTGCCTTTACCAACAATCCATAATCTTTTTTCCAACGGTTCATAATCACACAGACGACAATTAGTTACCTCACTTCTTCTTAGAGCATTACCCCACAATAACAATAGAATTGCATAATCTCTTTTTCCTCGGATCGTTGTACGGTCAACTTGATTTAAAATTAACTTAAAACTGTCGCTACCGATTCCACTGGTATCTCGATAATTGATTACGTTTTTGCTTTTTATATTAGTCAGAGTATAATGACATTTACCTACTTCTGCCCCATAATTAACCAAAGACTTAATCGAAGCTAACTTACGATTAATTGTTGCCGGTGCTAATGACTTAGAGGTTAACCATCCTTGATATTGATAAACTAACTCAGAGGCTTGAGGTTGTTCCAGTAGGAGAAATTGTGCTAATATGTCGGGATTTAAACCAGATTCACAAATAAAACTGAAAAATTCAGAAATTGCCTGACGATAAACTCTGACAGTTTTAGCCGAAGGAAATAAAGCCAACCAATCTTCATAGAGCGTAGAATAGCCCAATGAGTTAAAATTAGATGGTTTAAGGAAAGGAACTAAGGTATTAGACTGTACCTGTTTTAATTGTTTCATCAACTTTTTTCTGCAAAATTTTTTACGCAAATGGCAGTTTTCGTAAAATTTGTTCCTTTATCTTAATCTTTTTTTACCGTAAACCTTTAAAACACAAGAGAAAATAAAGCCAGAATAATTATGATTAGTAGAATTGAGGCTTATAAGTATCGATGTTTTGAACGACTTGATATTAAAGTTGGTCAATATCAGGTTTTAGCTGGTACTAATGGTAGTGGTAAAAGTACATTATTAGATATTCCTTTATTATTAGGAGAAATCTTAAATAAAGGTTTAATTTCAGCTTTTTTTGAAACTAAGGCTTGGGGTGGTAGTGCAAGAGCAAGAAGTTTTCGGGAGTTGATTTATTTTGACAAAGGAGATTATTTTGGTTTTGTCATTGAAGCAATTTTACCCTCTGAAATAAAAGTTGAGTTAGAAAATATTGCCGGGGATAAAATCTTTAAAAAAAACAATAATTTATTAGCACAAGATGAAGATAAATCCCCTTATTTACTACGTTATGAGTTGTGTTTAGAAGTATTTAATAATGTTGAATTACAAGTAAAAAATGAGTTTTTATATCTTGTTCCTAAAACCAGTAATGAACCAGAATTAGAGTGGGGTAATGGCGGTGTTCCCGTAACACCACTTTCTCAAGTCCCACGCTCACTCCATGGAGCACTTCATGAGCGTCCGAAAACTTGGTTTACAATTATTGCTAGAGAATCGGGAAAACCAGCTATTATTAAGAGTGAATATTCAAGAAAAAAGAACGAATTAAAATTAGAATTAAATCAGTTAGCTTTAGCTAATATTCCTCGTGATTTAAGTAAATTTCCGGCAACAATTTGGTTAAGAGATTTATTGGAAAAAGGAGTAATGTTTTATGAACCTAATTGGGGTTTATTACGTCAAGCATCTCCCCCAGTACAAATTAAAACTCTGAAAAAAGATGCTTCTAATTTGCCTTGGATGGTTTTAAATTTACAACAAGAAGAACCTGATTTATTTAATATTTGGGTAGATCATGTTAGGATGGCTTTACCTAATTTAATTTCCATTTCAGCTATTACTAGAGAAGATGATTTTCATGCTTATTTAAAGTTAAAATATCAGGGGGATTATGAAGTTACTTCTTCTGGGTTATCCTATGGAACTTTACAAATTTTGGGATTAACAATTTTACCTTATTTAACGGGGATTTCTAGCTTAAATAATATGCCAAAAGTCATGTTTTTAGAAGAACCTGAAAATGGGATTCACCCCAGAGCGATTGAAATTGTTTTACAGTCATTAAGTTCGGTTTATGATGCTCAAATTTGGATTTCTACCCATTCTCCAGTGGTTTTAGCTCATACTAATTTAGACTCAATTATTGTCATGCAAAGTGATGAAAATGGAGGAGCAAAAGCAATTTTAGGTAGTGAACATCCTCGCTTAAAAAATTGGCAAGGAACTATTGATTTAGGTTCTTTATTTGCGGCGGGAGTATTATCATGAGAGATTGTATTTTCTTGTTAGCTGATAAGAATATGGAGGCGGTTTTTACAGGGTTTTTAACTCGTGAAAAATTTTATCTTAGTTTAGGTATTAGTAAGTTTAATTTTGACCCTAAACAAGATATTATTGTGGATGAAAGTGGCAATTATCCGGGTATTTATACTCGTGGACATGAGTTAATTAGAAGTTATCAAACAACTCATAAATATGCGGTAATTGTACTAGATAATGCTTGGGATGGTTCACCCGGAGTCAAGAAAATTGAAACAAATATTACTAATAATTTAATTCAAACAGGATGGAATAAAAATCAGATTGTAGTAATTGTAATTAATCCTGAATTGGAAGCATGGATTTTGCAAGATAATCCTCATGTAGCAGAAAGTTTTAGGTATAAAAATGAATCGACATCCCTAAAAGAATGGTTAATTTTAAAGGGTTTATGGGATAAAAATAAACCGAAATCTGATGATCCAAAAAAGGCAATTGAAGTTATTTTAAAGTTTACCAAAACTCCTCGCTCTTCAGCTATTTATCAAAAAATTGCTAGTAAAATTTCTGTAAAAGGTTGTCAAGATTTAGCTTTTAAAAAGTTAGTGGATTATTTAAAGTTTTGGTTTCCATGAGGGAGTGCAAATATGCTGAACTTGTTATTTCCAGATAATTCTGCCCCCCTCTAGTTTTATGTTTCCTCTTTCTTCAACATATTTAATCGTTTGTTCTAAACGAGTTCTAATTCCTTGGGTTAGCTGTTTAAAATCCAAATGATTAGCCATTTCTCTCATTAATCCTTCTTCATCAATAGATAAAGATTGACGTATAATCCATTCTGCTATTACCGCTAATTCTTGCAGAGATATTTGTTCGATTTTTCTTTTTTTTCATCAGTATTTAATTTTTCTGAGTTTTGAGAGACCTGATTATTTTGAGATGAAATATTGTTGACTAAATCATTTATTGCCTGAGAAATATTATCTTCTATTTGTTCATTTGCCCTTAGTTTAAATCCCGATGGGGAATTTTCCTGAACTATTAATACGTTTGATTGATTTTCTTCAAGTTCATTTGGTTTAAGTTCACTTACTTTAAGCTCATTTGGAATTTCATCTTTAATAGGAGATGATTCGTTATCTTTAGCAGTTTCGTTATTATTTTCTGAAGAAAAAGTAGTCTTGTTGTCAAATTCTTTAATGGCTTTTTCGACTGCTTGTTTTAATTTGGCAACTTCTTCTTCTCGTTTAAACTTCCAGTCAACTGACCAAATTCGGTACATATTCCATCTCATTAAGCCTAAAACTACCTGTCTAACTCCTTCTCTATCCAATACTGTCGGGGCTTGATTATAACTAATTCCATCGGTTTCAATTCCTAAAACATAAATGCTAGAGTTATTAGGATGAACTACGGCTAAATCCACTCGATAACTTCCAGAACCTACTTTACAATTAACGGTATAGCCCATCTTGACTAATTCTTCGTATATTTGTCTTTCAATATCACTATCAAAATCATTAGTTCTTAAAAATGAACGAACGGACTCTTGAGAGGATTTTTCGGCAAATTCGAGAAATTCTTTAAGATGTAATGCTCCTATGGCATCGGTACGATTCATGTCAATTTGAGAACCAGTAATAGTGGAAAATATGTGCATACATTCTCTGGCACGGGTGACGGCAACATTTAGTCTTCTTTCTCCTCCTTGACGATTTAATGGTCCGAAATTGACGGAAAAGTTACCATTTTTATCGGGTGCATAGCAAATACTGAATAAAATTTCATCTCGCTCGTCTCCTTGTACATTTTCCAGATTTTTGACAAATACTCTTTCATCAAATTCTTTATCGAAATGAGGTTCTATTTCAGGATATAGACGACGAGCTTCATCTAATAATTCATCGATAAGAAATTTCTGAGGCATACTAAAAGTGATTAGTCCAAAGGTACGTTTTTTGGCTTCATAGTTTTTTAGTCTCTGTACTAAATAGTCAACTAATGCACGAGCTTCTACGGGATTATTTTTTTCTTCTCCCTTTAAATAATAACCATCTTTGATATGATGCCATTTCACTCCTAGTTCATTACTTTTGGTTTCTGCGGCGGGAAAGATATTTAGTTTGCCTTTATAATAATTGTGGTTACTAAATTGAATTAACATCTCATGACGACTACGGTAATGCCATTCCAACATTTGTTCAGGAAATTGAGATGCGATCGCTTCTGTTAAAAAACTTTCCATCTCGACAATATCGTTTTCATCGATGATAGTGTCACCACCACCAGCACCGCCAAAGAAACTGGTAGGGGGCATTTGTTTGGAGTCACCAACTATAACCACCTGTTTTCCACGGGCTAAAGCACCAATGGCATTATGGGTTTCAACTTGAGAGGCTTCATCAAATACCACTAAATCAAAGGGATTTCCGTCCGCTGGTAAGAAATGAGCCACAGATGCTGGACTCATTAATAGGCATGGTTTTAGTTTAGGTAGTAAATTAGGGATTTTTTGTAATAAGGCACGAATGGGTATATGGGCTTTTTGTTTTTCATTTTCTCTTTTTAAAACCCCTACTTCTGAACCTTCAAAAACTACTGCTCCTGAAGGCAAATTTTGGCAAAGTTCTGACTTAATTACCTGTTGGTTAAGTTTCAGATATTGTTTATATAAGGTATTAAATTTATGGATATATTCTCTTTGTTCATTACCATCAAAATCTCGTAAAATTGATTGGCTATCAAAGTATTTAACGAACCAAGGATAAAGAATAGATTTGCGTAAAACTTTAGCTAATTTATCTACTTCTATTTCTCCTTTTTGATGAGCTTTAACAAAGGATTCTAATTGTTTATCTTCTAATTCCTTAATGGTTTTTTGATACCTACACCAGTTTTGAAAATCTCTTTGAGCAGTGTTTAATTGATTTAATAATATTTTAATGTGTGTAATAAAATCCTCATCTTGTCGAGAAATAATATCGGTTTTTACCTCCACTAACTGATTAAATTTTTGCCAATTATTATCAAATATAGTAATGGAATCATTCAATTCATCTATCAGGGCTATTAATTCATCTTTAATACTATTTGTCTGATTTTTTAGATTGCTAATTAATTCTAATAATTGTGGCTCTAATTGACAGATCAATTCATGAAGAATATCTCGTTTTTCAATTAATAATTTTAATTCATCAAAACTATTATAATCAGACTGCCAATAGGGGCTAAATAAACGCTCTATTTCTTTGTTTAAAGGTTCAATTCTTGAAGATAAATTTTTAACTTCGATCGAGCTTCTTAAATCTGTTAATATCTGTTGATTAGAAGGTAATTTCCCTTTGACGATCGATCGCAAAGAAAAACGAGGAATAATTTGCATAATCCAACGAAATAGAGGAAACATCCGCTCTAATTTTTCAAACGTCTTTATTTTGGCAACTAAATCCAAGCCATAAATACTATCTTGCCAACGTTGACTAACTTGTTGTTTACGTTCAAAAGAATCACGGGAAGCATTTAACCATTCTTTAGCGATTTCTGAATATTTTGTCCAATTATTTTGGTCATAAATACTTTCAGGAATATTATTATTTATAAATTGTCCTAATGAGGGTATTTGCTTAATAAAATTCCATGAAGGTTTCCATTGATTGTTTAAAACAGAATTACCATTTTGATTACAGATATTGTCTAACCATAATGATAATTTATCCTCTAAATCAGAAGCATTATTTCTGAGTTGATTAAGCAGATTAGTTATTTCTAATTCTAAAGATAAACTCCAATCAGCACAGTTACTAAAACGCCATAAATGCTCTGTAATCGGTTCAACTAATGTCACTCGATGAGCATAATTTTCTAGGGCTTGATTCATCTCTTTTAATTGGCTAGGAGTAATTTCTTCAACCACAGAAGAAGGTAAACTAACAGTGGGTATCGATTCTAAACCCTCTAACTCTCCCATAATTTCATACATCGACAAACCTAAAGACTGTTTTTGATGAAGAGCGATGGGGTAACTACCTAATTTCTGTCTAATTTGTTCTAAATCCGCTAATAAATCACTAGCATCAACCTTGGATAAACGTTGTTGATTAAAAGATGCTATTAAGGAGTCAACCACTTGTTTACGATTAACGTCGCTACTGTGTAACTCTAAACAAAAATCTCCTACACTAATGCTATTCAAACGTCTTTGTACGACTTCTAAAGCCGCCATTTTCTCCGCAATAAATAAAACCGATTTTCCCTTAGCTAAAAAAGCAGCGATTAAATTAGTAATAGTTTGGGATTTTCCAGCCCCCGGTGGTCCTTGTAAAACAAAACTACGTCCTTGTAAGGCGGCATATACGGCTAATAATTGAGAAGAATCCCCTGAGACTACCGCAGGAATTTCGGAAATAGGAACTTTATCCAATACATCTGGAGTTAATTCTCCTACGGGATCTTCAAGAGGTTTTAAACCCCCTGAAGCCACTTGTTCTACCAAATGATTTTTAAGTAAAATATCTGTATTATCTTGTAAGTCTTTCCACATCAAGAATTGACGAAAAGAAAAAGTAGTAATAACACAAGCATCAATTACTAACCATCCGGGTTGATTAGCAACTATTTTTCTTACCTCAGCAAGAGCTTTAGTGATATTAAAGCCACTTTCATCTTCTGGTGGTGAAGCGACTATATCAAGATAAATTCCATAGTCTCTACGGATTTTTTCGACTAAGGTAACATTACCAACAGGATCTGCATTGTCGAGCTTTATTTTTACTCGGCGATTGCCTCGATTGATGGATATTTGTAGAGGATATAAAAATAATGGTGCAAGTATTGGAGTATTGCCTTTGGGTTCAGTCCATTGTAATAATCCTAATGCGAGGTATAGAGTGCTAGAGCCTGTTTCTTCTTGAGCAGTAACAGCTTCTCTTTCAAGGGTTTTACCAATAGTATAAAGTTCAACTTCACCACAGGGAATATCTAATCCAATTCCTTGTACAGCAGTAGTTCTACCTTTTACTAATTCGGCTGTTTTCCTTGCTAATATTTCATTTTCATCAACACGATTTTGTAAGTTAGCTCTTTGTGATTCAGATTGATCTGATGCGTTGGGGATAATTTCAATACTTTAGAACTTACGCATTGACAAATAACTCAAAAAGTGTATAGCTTGTTTTTGGTATTTTAAAATACATTTTCTCGGTGTCACCTTTTAATTTCTCTCATTAATATTGACAAAACCCTTTTTTACTCGGAAAATGATTTACTGATTTTCCCACTGAATATTTAGAGATGAAAATTAAATCAAAGCCAACAAAATCTCATTGTAATTTAGCTATTTATATTCTTTTTTTACTTTCAGAACCTAAATACGTCAGTTGTGTAAGATTATCTGAAATTTTGAATAATTTGTCTCATGATTCTGTCAATAGGTTTTTAATTACGCAAAAATATGAACCTCAAGATTTATTTGACCAAGTTAAAGAGTTTATTGTCTTAAAAGGCGGAACATTAAGTGTTGATGATATGGTTATTGATAAACCATATAGTAATCCGGCGTTGCTGAATTAAGGTATGATTTTTAGATAAAGGGGTCAAATTATCAAAAATAAAAAAATGATACAATGTCCAGAGTGCGGGTCTAAACATATTCACAAAAATGGAATTAAAAAAGGAAAGCAAAATCATCTTTG
>NZ_JBGSUU010000047.1:0-34902 GCF_041753295.1 Geminocystis sp. | reverse complement strand
TGGCTTTTCCAATATTATAAGGTCATTTTTAGAACTATTTTTTATGATTACCAAATATTCTATAGTTATTACTGATCGCCTCAAATAACGATATTTCGTTATTGCACATTATTGATAATTTGTAAAGCGCGTAACTTCTATAATATAACGATCTTCATTTTTTGAGTGATCTGGATCATAAAAATCAACATATAGTGGATCATCAAAAACAGTTTGAGCTTCTTCAAATGAAATACCATGTTTTGATAAATTTAATTTTGCTTTTTGTTGATCCCATTCAAATTTCATACATAAAGGCAAATAATAATAAACTTATTATCAATGATCGTACCTCAAAACTCTCCAAAAGATCGATCGCCTTTCTAAAATTCACTACACTACTCGTAGTGACTCCACATCCGATATATTTTAATCAATTTTTCTTTTTCAATGACTTCATAAACTAACCGATGTTGCTTATAATTTCAATTAATTTCAATGTTTTTTGTTTCAATCCACTAGAAGATAAATTTTTCGCATCTTTCTGTGCTTGTGTCATAAAAATTATCTTATACATTACCAATCTAATTCATCTAAGGTAACACTATTTTCAATTGGTTCTTTTCTAGCTTTTTTGATGCTTTCAACCATTCCTGAGAGGGATCTTAAATAGTCATCATCACTAACATACTCAGATTCTTCTAAAATCCTTAATTCATTCTCTGAAAAATGCTTCAAAAGAGTCATAAATTGCTCATTGATGCGATCGTTTATTTGCAGGGTAATTGTTTTCATCTCACTCAATATTATTCGGTTATTCCTCAAATCATCATTGTATCTCAATAGGAAGGGAAGGTTTCGCACTCTCAACTCCCCCACAAAAACGATGCCAAAGGCACAGCGCAGGTGACCGCAATTATAAATTAAGAGATTTTTTAAGAGCTAAATTTACCTTTTCAATTAATTCTAATGATAAAACCCCTAATTTTCTTTGAAAAACAACTTCATTAACTGTTGCTATTTTATCCGCTCTGATTAATGAACTTTTCTTAAGTCCAGTTTCTTTAAACTTAGCATCTTGATCAGAAACCAGAACCCAAGTTTCTCGTAAATTTTCATTAGGTATTTTTGAGAATATTCCTACAATAATGGTTTCTTCTCGATGGATAGCAATAACTAAAGCGGGTCTAAGTTTATTACCAGTTAAATCACTAAAAGGAAAAGAAACTAGCCAAATTTCATTAATTTTCGGCTTCATTGTTATAAATATTTTCTTCTGGATCATTCCACTCTTGAAAACCTGTTTCTGCTAGTTTCATAAAATCTTTGGTTTCAATAGTTTCCGTAATTTCATTAATTAATTGATTAATTTCTTCTACAGGTAATTGTAGAATCATTGATTTTATTTTTTCCTTTGTCACCATAACAATTTACCTTAAATGAAGATAATACATAACATTATAATTCATAAAAAGCGATCGCACCTCCCACTTACTAAAAATCGATCGCATCTCCAAACTTTCCTAATAAAAAGCGTTCAGATAACTATCTTAATGACCAAGTACAATCAGGATTACTAGGAACACACTTATTGTGTAGCCTCAATACAGTTCCATGTTGTGCTCCATCCCATGCATTAATTGCCAAACTAGGATCTTTATCACTAACAAACATTCCATTTTTGTATGTCCATGTGCAATCGGGATTACTAGGATTACAGTCTTTGTGTAATCTCAAAACAGTTCCATGTTGAGCTCCATCCCATGCATTAATTGCAAGACTTGTATTTTTATTGCTCAAAATCATTTTAGGTTGATTTGAAGAAGTTTGTAAACTAGGAATACTCAAAGAAATAGTTAATCTGCTACTATTAAAATTTCCATTAATTCCACCAACATTAGAATTAATAAAACTACTTACTTGATTCTGATCAACTCCCAATTGATTAGCGGCTGTATTTGCTCCATATTTCACCAACATTTCTTGAAGGTTTAAACCATTAAAACGAGATAATTGTTCATCTAACAAATTCTTGACGTTTTTCCGAACCTCCAAATAATGGATGACTTCGTCTATAATTACCCCATACCAAGCAGAAGAATTAACATTTGGTCTTCCATTTGTAGATACTCTCAACTGTCCATTGACAACACTAAGATTAAAATCTTGATGGAAGTTTCCTTGTTCATTAACCCAAGGTGTATGACTCCAGTTCCCAGTTAATGGATTTTTTGTAATTCTTTCCCTAACAGAAATCCTCCAATTACCTGAAACTCTAACACCTCTATTTGTGAGAGTTGCTCTCATATTAACCAATCTAACTTTCTGAAATTCTGTACTTTTTATTTCACCTTCATTAGCTCGTAAAACTTCAGATAACCCTGCTTGAATTAAAGCCGCAGGAATTTCTACTGTTAAAGTACTATCTTTAAAATTAGCACTTGGCGAAAAATTAGGGATTGTAATAGCTATAGCATTATTATTTTTTATTTTAATAGAAGGGATTTCAATCATATTTGCTGACATTAAGCCCGTGATTAATCCCAAAATATTTAAAAACTTTGATACTTTCATAAATCACCTTTAAAAGTTTGTAATCTAATAATTTTTAATCTAAATATGAGAGTTTGCTCTCTCATTGGAAATGGTAGATGTTAGGTTTTGCTATGTTAACCCAACCTATAAGTGATCGTCCTCCAAATCTTTATAAAGCTTGATCGCACCTTCAAACTTTGCTAATAAAAAGCGTTCATATAATTATCTTAATGACCAAGTACAATCAGGATTACTAGGAACACAACTATTGTGAAGACGCAAGACAGTTCCATGTTGTGCACCTTCCCATGCATTAATTACTAAACTTGGATTTCTATCACTAACAAACATTCCATTTCTGTATGTCCATGTGCAGTCGGGATTACTAGAAACACACTTATTGTTTAGTCTCAAAACAGTTCCATGTTGAGCTCCATCCCATGCATTAATTGCTAAACTCGGATTTTTGTCACTGAGAAGCATTCCATTTCTGTATGTCCATGTGCAATCAGGATTACTAGAAACACACTTATTGTTTAGTCTCAAAACAGTTCCATGTTGAGCTCCATCCCATGCATTAATTGCAAGACTTGTATTTTTATTGCTCAAAATCATTTTTCCTGAAGATTGAGGTTTAAAATTTCGTTGCGTACAATCAAGAGATTGACACTCAGCAGAATTTTCATGCACGCAATTACCTGTAAAATCAAGGAAACCGCAATGATCAGCCAATGTTTTAGGTTGATTTGAAAAGGAGAAAACTAAACTTCCTGCTAAGATTCCAAAAAAGGAAATTGAGATTCTTAACTGATTTTTCATGAATTAAATCCTCTTAAGTAGTTATTTCAAGAGTAAATAAACTTTGACGGATTTTAAAGCGGAAAAGATCGGAACTTTTTGGAACTTTTTTGATAAAATTACAATCTAAGAATACAAAACAATTCCCAATAATGATTAATTCTTTTGAAAGTAATGAATATCCCTGAAATGTTAGAATTTATTGATGAGGTGATGGAAGACAAAACGGGTAAAGTTCTCACTGATTTACAACGATCAATTTTAGAGGGAACATTGAAGGGAGAAAAATATTCTGACATTGGCGATAAAAATGGTTTCACAGAAGGTCATGTGAGGGATGTGGGTTATCAGTTGTTACAATTACTCTCAAATATTTTCGACAAACCTCTTCATAAGCGAAATTTAAAGCAGTTTTTAGAAACGCAAAATAATATAAGTAACAGTGTATTTAGTTTTGGAAAGAAAAGCAAAATAAATTATTCAAATGTTTGTAGAGAAAAAAAAGCGATTTTAGACAATAAAAAATCATCGCAATATCAGTTTCAATTAGGGATAGTAAAAAAGTTAAAAAATAAAGGGTTAAGTGATCGAACTTTCAACTCCCTTCAAAAAAGCGATGCCAAAGGCACGCTGCGCGCACACACCATCACACTCTCAACTTCCCAGAAAAAGGATCGCACATCTAACTCCCCTACACTCCCAAACTATCAAAAGGATTAAGTAATTTTAATTCAGTAATCCAACTAAAATCATCAACATTTCTAGTAACTACAGTTAAATCATAAATCTTCGCTGTACCTGCAATAATAGCGTCTCCTAAAGACATTCTTCTAATTTGTTTTAGTCTCACTGCTTGATCAATTACAGCTTGAGAAATTGGTAAAATTTGAGAAGCATTAAAAAATTCCTCAAAATAGGTTTTATCTTCATCAGTTAATTGATGATAACCTAATACTTCCAGATAAGAAAGAGCAGATATATAAGGAGAATTATTAGTAATAAATTCCCTTAAAAATTCATTTTCTTGCTGTGCAGCATAAATGATAATATTGCTATCAAGTAACATATTTTAATCACGATTAGGAAGGAGACGATCTTGACGTGTTTCTTGTTGCCATTTTTGCGGGTTAATATTAGCAAAAATATTATTTTTAGAGATTTTACTTAAGGCTTCTGCCATTTTTTGACCATTAGATTTAGTTTGATTTATTGTTATTTCTTCTAAGAAAGTAACATAGACATTTACAGAAGTATCTAGTTCTATTTTGGGAGTTTCATCAAGCCATTGAATAGAATTGTTTTTCAAAATAGCGTTAAAAGTTTTTAACATAGTCTGACTTTTACTTGTTAATAATTGGTTAATCCTAAAATTACTATACTATTATATATACTTTACAATATTAAAAAGCGATGGGCACGCTGCACGCACTGTAAACTCCCTTTAAAAAAGCGATCGCTATTATTCTAGATCAAGAAAATCAAATTTTATTGAAGATTGTGAACTATGACGAACATAAAGAATATAAACTATATCCTCTATAATCGTGAAAATAATACGGTATTTATTCCTTGATTTTCCATACATAAGCTGTCTTATTTCTTCAGGAAAATATTCATTTTCTCTTGCTCTAGTACAACGTCTAGGTTTATCTTGTAAAGTAGCAATCGTATCCATTAAATCTCTAAACCATTGATCAGCATAAGCTGGATTAACATTTTTTAACCAAAGATAAGTAGATTCTATTTCCACTTTAGCATTACGGGTTAATTTAGCTTGAAATTCCATGTTTTTCCTGCATTTCTTGGATAAATTGATTTAGAGATTGTGTTTCACCTTTCGCAATATCTTCTAATCCTTTTCTTATCCCAATAATTGTTTCTAAATGTTCGATAGAATCAAGTAATTTTTGATAAGAAACAGCATCTTGTACTACTAATTCTGCCTTTCCATTAACTGTTAAAATTACTGGATTACCAGTTTGTTTCATTTGGGTTATCAATTCGTTGGTATTACGCTTAAAAGTTGAGAGAGATTGAATATCCTGACTTAAGTTAATCATAGTTCTCTATAGTACACTAAATTAGCATTTAATTTAATGTTAGCCTAAAATTAGAAAAAGTGCTATCTACATCCTCCAATTCTGGAGGTAAGAACAAAACAACTCCCCCAGACTTGGGGTTGGAGGGCTAAAAAAACTATTTTTGTGTTAATTATAATTTTTAATAGTAGGGGATTTATTCCTTTTTTGTTTGATTATTATTTTCTAATTAATTGTTTTAGGCGACTACTTTCTAACTCTAAAATACGACGAGAAAACTCTTGATCTTCTTCTAAAATATCATCAAAACTATCTATTGCGATCGCTAAAATTTTTGTAGGAGTTGTTTTAGCAATAATTTTTCCTGCTTGTTTTTCGTGGGATAAAACTTCTAATTCATCAAGAATTTGTCCGGGCAATAAACTAGAAATAATAGGGGTATCATTTTCTCGTGGTAAAAGAATTTCTACTCTTCCTTCTATTAGTAATAATAATTCACGACAGGTATCACCTTCATCAGAAATAATCTCTTCAGTTTGATAATTTTTTAGATAAGATAATTCGGCTAATTCTATTAAAGTATTGCTATGAATCCCGTCAAAAAAGTTTGCATTGCCTAGGTAAATAATTTTTTCTAAAGTAACAAAATTAGACAAATTTAAACTATCATAGTTAGCTAAATTTTGAGCAGTTTCTTTGACTAAAAAATGATTTTTATTACTCAGTAAATTTTTAGCTTCTTCTTGAGCAATTTTCAAATTAATTTGTGCCAAAATATATAAAGTAATTGCTTGAGTAATAGGATTAGATTCTAATAATAAACCTTGTAAATGACCAATAATTGTGTTTTCGTCAATATCTAAGGCACAACTAACAATATTATTAGTAGGTTGCTTCAATAAAGATAAAATATTTTCTTGTAATCTAACGTACCAATTAGAATTAAAATTGTTTAAAACTTCAGATAAAACACTGGGAGAAAGATTAACTAATTTTTGAGCAATTTCCTGAGAAATAGTTAAATCTTCACAATTTTCAATAATTTCTAATAATCCTCTCACTAAAAGACGTTTTTTCTGTCTAACAGTTTTCCTTAATAAGTTTAAAATTTCTCCTTGAGGTAAAAAACGAGGTTGATTAAGAGCATGATAACGTTCAATTAATTGCTCTAGTTGTGATAAAATATGTTCTGCTCGTGCCATGATTCCTGATTCTGGGTGTAAACCATGTAAAATTTCTTCCTCTTCTTGATAAGTAATAGAATATTCTTGACGTAGTTTGCGTATATCCTGAGAATTATCCTGTAAAAGTTCATCAAGAGAAGCCTTTTGTTGTAAAGATAGCATTCTTTCTAAGGCTTTACGATAACCTGTTAAGCGTACAGAATTTTCGAGAGAATGTAGTTTAGAAGGATCAAGTAAGGAGGGATCTTCTACACCTAATTCTGTTAAAATTGTGCGGTGTTCATCATCAGTAACATTTAATTCTGATCGTAATTGTTCTAAAACTTCTAAACTGCTAACAGTGTTAACATAACCTTCCTGTAAAGATTCTTTTAAAACACCTTTATAGACTTCTTGACGCTTATCTTTAGTAAATCCGGGCAATACTTTTGCTAATACATAAACCTCATCGGTATTGAGATTTTCGAGAGATTTTCCTTCTAAAAAACGACTAATATTTAAACCTAATTTACTTAATTGTTTTCTCAAACGAGTAGCTAAACTTTCTTTGGAATATATTTCAGGACTTCTAGCCCATGTTTGATATACCCAAATTGAACTTAAGAAAACTAAAGTAAAATCCCAAATATATTGAACTTTTATCGGTAATAAAGTTAACCATGATCTCCCCGCAAAAATAAAGAAAAAGTCAAAAATTATAAAGGTTAAAATAGTAAATATTCGATGTCTAATTAATTCTGGTGAAATCTTATTTTTATATTTATTTTGATAAAATTTTTCGATATTTTTTCCTAAATAATAACTTCCTATAGTAAATAATCCTAAAGTCAGAGGAACTGCTATGATTTTAGGTATAGAAATTGCTTGATTAAAAATATAAAATCCGGGACGTAAAAGAGTATTTAACTGATTTTTTTCATAAGCCCAAATACCAGAAAAATAGTAATCCCAATTACCAGAATATAAATAATAATAAAGAAAATAACCAATAACTAAACCAAAATAACCATAATATAATAATTGGCGATCGCTTTGATTTATATTATCCCAATAACTTCTTTCGGAGTCAATATCAATACAAGGACTTTGACAAGCAATACAGGCACTTTTTTCTTGATTATCTTCAATAATTCTACACATAGATTGAGTAATTTTATCATCTGTAATGTGAGCTTTACTGGTAAATAATCCTTTAGGTTCACCATAAATTTTTTGCACGGGAGACATGGGGCAAAAATAATTACACCAAGATTTTCCACCGTAAAAATAACCTACAAAAATAGCTGAAAAAATAGTAAATAATAACCAAATAGCTAAAGCTAATCTATCGGCATTAATAAAAAGAATACGACAACATAAACCGAAAAAAAACCACCCCATTTGTACATATAAATAATTGCGTCCTAACCATGAATTTTTATCAACTCTAGGTATCTCAAAACGGACTGAACCATTAGTGCTAACCCGTTTAATTTTACGTTGCCAATTTAAAGCTCTAGGAATTTGAGAAAGGAAAGATAAAGGGCAAATTCTACGCCATAATTCATGACCAAAAATAAGGAGAATAAAAATAGCACTAGGGACAATTATTCCCCAAAAAATAGGAGCTCCTAAATAATAAGCATTTTTTTCTAAACAATTACCTTGAACTTGTATACAAGTATCTAAATTAACTTTTAATGGACTAGCTAAATTATCAGGAGAAGTTAATAAAGGAGAAATAGGATCATAAAATAAAGATAAAATGATCAAAAACCACGCAATTGTTAATGTCCACCTAACAGAGTGCATGGTTTTTTCTGGAGTTTTATTAAACATAAAAATTGTTATATTAAAATTATAAAAGATGAAAAATATGTATTAAATATAAAATAATAAATTTATTAATTGTTAATTGTTAATTATTAATTATTTAAGCGACATCATCATGCGCAAAACGATTATAGAGGAAATCTAAAGCATAATTACGCAAATCATAATAAGCTGGATCTTCCATAATACGCTCTCTATCACGAGGACGAGGAAAAGGTATATTTAACACTTCCCCAATAGTAGCAGAAGGTCCGTTAGTCATCATCACCAGTCTATCAGCTAAAAATAAGGCTTCATCAATATCGTGGGTAATCATTAAAACATTACAACGATATTCATTCCAAATATTAAGTAATTCTTCTTGTAACTCTTCTTTAGTAATTGGATCTAATGCCCCAAAAGGTTCATCTAAAATGAGTACTTCAGGGCGAATAGCTAAAGCACGGGCGATGGAAGTACGTTGTTTCATGCCTCCAGAAATTTGAGGGGGTTTTTTGTCGGCGGCTTCGGTTAAACCAACTAAGGCTAAATGATCTCTAACGATGGCTCTTTTTTCGGCTTCCTTTTTCTCAGGATATACCGAATCAATGGCTAGATATACGTTTTCAAATACCGTTAACCAAGGTAAAAGGGCGTAGTTTTGGAATACTACCATGCGATCGGGACCTGGTTTTATAATGGGTTTACCTTTTAATTGTACTGATCCTGAAGTAGGTTGAGCGAAGCCTGAAACCATATTTAAAAGGGTGGATTTACCGCAACCAGAATGACCAATTACACAGATAAATTCCCCTTGATTGATGTTTAAATTAACGTCTTTAAGGACGGTGTAACCACCTGTGGGGGTAGGATAAACTTTAGAAACGTTATCGATGGTTAAAAATGAGTCCTGATATAGTTGTTTTTCCATTTTTTGTGCGAATTTTTTAGTTGATATTTGCATTATTTTTTCTCCTGTTTTGTTGTTTCACCCAAAGGCGCAAAGACGCAAAGGTGTTTGTTTTTATTTTCGGGTAATGGGTAAAGTTAAAAGTTAGGCGGTAACTAGGATACGGGAGTTAAGGGGAATTTCCGCCATGGTGACATTACGCTTAATTTTCAGATGGTTTAAATAACCGATGGGATCTTCACCGTCAAAAGGTATATTATCAAAGAGTTTAATGGCTTCTCGGCGATATTTTAAGTCGCTTAACCCTAATTCACGACAAGCGGTGCTAAAGACACCTACTCGACATACTCTTTCTAAAATTTCTACCCAATTACGAGGGAAAGGAATATCTCCCCATCGTGCCATTTGCGTCATCATCCATAAATGTTCTGTACGACTTGGGCGATTCATACCATCTCCATAAAACCGATGATGAGCATATTCGACAGATTTTTCTAAATTACAACTATAGGAATTTGGATCGCCTAGTTGAATGTAATCAATATTCGTACTTAAATATTTGCGATCGCTTAAAATCTTGCGTATTTCCTCTTGATTATGAGGATTAGCACAATATTGACAGGCTTCTAAAAGGGCTTTTACAAGAGCTATATGACTGTTAGGATAGGCGTTAGCCCAATCTTCCCTTACTCCTAAAACTTTGCCGGGGTGTCCATTCCATACCTCTAAATCTGTGGCTACGGTGAAGCCAAAACCTTCCATAGCTGCGCGTAAATTCCAAGGTTCGCCAACACAGTAACCATCAATACTACCTGCTTTTAAATCGGCGATCATTTGCGCTGGAGGAATAGTCTGTAAGTGTACATCTTGATCGGGATCAATGCCTTCGGCGGCTAACCAATATCGGAGTAAAATATTGTGCATAGATGATGGATGTACCATGCCAAAAGTATGATTTTCTTCCACAGATTCCAGTAACATTCTTTTAAGATGATGGCCGTCATGAACTCCCATGTCATAAAATTTCTTAGCAAGGGTGACACCGTTACCATTACGAGTCATTGTCAACGCACTTACCACGGGTAAAGGTTCATCTTGATTACCACCAACGGTTAACCAAGTGGGCATTCCTGCAGGCATTTGAGCTGCATCTAAGTAACCTCCAGCGATGCCATCAACAATTCCTCGCCAACTGGTTTCTCTGACTACATTAACTTCATCTAAGCCATGTTTGACAAAAAACCCTTTTTCTTTAGCTATTACTAAAGGAGCACAAGCCGTTAAAGGTACAAAACCGATTTCTAAATTAACTTTTTCTAAACCGTGACGGGAGATAACTCCTTGTTTTTGAGCTCTGATTTTTTTGATTCTTTTTTGTTGGTTTAAAAAGTAAATAATTTCGCTTCTTAAACTGTAATAACTAGGGTGATTTACGACTTCCATTCTTTGACGAGGACGAGGTATATCTACTTCTAAAATACCCCCAATTTTTGACCCTGGCCCATTAGTTAACATGACGATTTTATCTGATAATAATACCGCTTCATCCACATCATGAGTTACCATTACCGCAGTAATTTGATAGCGATCGCAGATCTGCATTAACTGTTCTTGTAAATTGCCTCTGGTTAAGGCATCTAAAGCTCCAAAAGGCTCATCTAATAAAAGTAATTTGGGACGAATAGATAAAGCGCGGCCAATGGCAACTCGTTGTCTCATACCGCCAGATAACTGATTAGGCAACTTATCAACGGCATGACGTAAACCAACTAAATCGATATGTTCTTCAATGATTTGATCTCGCTCAGATTGTGAAAAAGTACTCATAACTTGATCGACAGCTAAAGCGATATTTTGACGAACCGTTAACCAAGGCAAAAGACAATAACTTTGAAAAATAACCATCCTTTCAGGTCCTGGTTTTTGAATTTTTTGCCCTTCTAAAGTTACAATTCCTTCCGAGGGTAAATCTAAACCAGCGATCATATTTAAGAGAGTGGACTTACCACAACCAGAGTGACCAATTAGAGAAATAAATTCACCTTTTTTGATTTCTAAATTAATGCCTTTTAGGGCTAAATATTCACCGCCACCAGTGAGAGGAAATACTTTTTCAATGTTATCAACCGCAACAAAAACAGACATAAATTTTACTCCTTAAAATACTTAAAAATTATTAATTATTTGTAGTTAGGGCTTTAGGCATTTTCTCTTCTTTAAATACTTGCTATAAAAGCTTTTTTCTAGTTATAAAGAACTTACTAAGAAAATTATTCACGGACAATTTGAGATTGAATCCAAGCCATTAATTTGTCTAAAATTAAACCAATTGAACCGATATAAATTAGTGCTAAAATAATGTCACTAATATAATTATTTTGGTAAGAATCCCAGATAAAAAACCCGATTCCAACAATACCAGACATAACAATTTCTGCCGCAATAATTGCTAACCAAGCTAAACCAATGGCAATTCTTAAACCAGTAAAAATGTAAGGTAAAGCAGAAGGAATTAAAATTTTAAAGAAGAATTTTTTATTAGAAAGTTGTAAAACTTGTTGAACATTAATATAGTCTTGTGGTATTTGTTGAACACCTACTACAGTATTAAGTAAAATAGGCCAAACTGCGGTAATAAAAATAACGAATAATGCAGCAGGTTGATTTTGCTGTAATGCTGCAAGGGCAATGGGTACCCATGCTAAAGGAGGAACAGTTCTTAAGAATTGAAAGAGGGGATCTAATGCCTTATTTAAGAAAGGATTTAAACCAACTAAAATGCCACCTCCAATACCAACAATTGCCGCAAAAGAATAGCCGATTAAAACTCTTTGTAAACTAGCCATGGCCTGCCAAAATAAACCAACATCAGTACCACCACGATCAAAAAATGGGTACATTAAATAAATGCGAGTTCGTTCATTAGTAATAAGAGAAATTGGCCCCGGTAATTTAACTAATCCAATACTAGAAAATAATTGCCAAATGATCAAAAAACCTAAAATTCCTAAAATAGGGGGTAAAATATTTTTGCCATTTTTCTTCCAAAATTTAGTAAAAAAATTACTACTATTTCTTGATGTGTTTATACTGGTTGCCATGATATTAATTTCCTCTTTTTTAAACTTAATTATTAATAATTTAAAAAGTCTTTTTTGAGACTATGATTTCTAATTTGTGCTTATAAAAATTGATAGAAAAGCTGATTACTAAAGGCTAAATATTTTTAATAGTTAAACTATCTAAATAAGCCTTGGGATTTTCTGGATTAAATTCTTTACCGTCAAAAAATTTCTCAACTCCTCTTGATGTACTTGTAGGAATATCAGCATCTGGAATACCTGCTTCTTTTGCCGCTTCTTTCCAAATATCCTCACGATTTACTTTATCAATCAAGGCTTTAGCTGTATCTAAATAACTTGCGGGTAAAAATCCCCATCGCACACTTTCAGTTAAAAACCATAAATCTAAGCTCTTGTAAGGATAAGAAACGCTACCTTTATCGGTTTTCCAATACTGTACCGCCATTTTGTAATCATCTATATCGGGTTGCCCGTCACCCATTTTATATTTACCCATTAACGCTGGTTTGAGTACGGTAGCTGGTACATTAAAATAGTTTGCCCCAGACAATATTTGTGCTAATTCTGCTCGATTACTTTGGGTATCACACCATTGTTGAGCTTCCATCACTGCTTTTAATACAGCTTTAGTCGCTTTGGGGTTTTTATCCACCCAATCGGCACGAATAGCAAGATATTCTTCAGGATGATTAGCCCATATTTGAGCAGTTAAAGCGGACATAAAACCAATATCATCAGCAACGATACGGGTAGGCCAAGGATCGCCTGTACTAAATCCTTCCATTGAACCTGTCTTCATATTAGCTACGGTTTGGGCAGCAGGTACAGTCATTAAATTTACATCTGTATCAGGATTAATACCTCCAGCGGCTAACCAGTAACGAATCCAAAAATCTTGATTGACTTTGGGAAAGGTAAAAGCGGCTCGGAATGGTTTTCCTGATTGTTTTAAGCCCACTATATAATCTTTGGCTTTAGTCATGTCTAAGGTGATATTTTTACCTTCTTGAGCTTTGGCGATGGCAATTCCATTGCCTTGGGTGTTCAACATTGCCAAAACATACATGGGTATTTTGACGTTATTCTTGGTAATTAATCCCTCAGAAATAAGGTAAGGCATGGGCATTTGCCATTGTCCTCCATCTATACCACCACCAGCCGAACCAATTTCAACGTTATCTCTTGCTGAGCCCCAGTTAGCTTGTTTAGCGATTTCTACCTCATTCATGCCATATTTGGCAAAAAATCCTTTTTCTTTAGCCACGATTAACGGTGCAGCTTCAAAAATCGGAGCGAATCCTAACTGTATAGTAGGAGTTTCGGGAGTAGTTTCTGGTGTTAAGGTTACGGGTGTAACTTCTGTACTTGATATACTGCTTGTTGTCTCTGGTGGATTACCTAAACATCCTTTAAGGAAAACTGCCGTAATAGCAGAAGTTCCAGTGGTAACTAAAAATTGACGACGAGAAACACTTGACATAGAATTACTCCATTATTCATAACCGTGAGTCTATGATTATTGTTTTATTTATTCGTTAAAGTCTATACATATATTAATAAAATATCCTTGAAAAAACTATAATCTGACTTGATTATTTTATATATTTAACATAAGTAAAAATTATCCAATATTAATTTCCCTTATCAAATACTTTCTAATAGATCTTGTATCAGATCAAAAATACTTAATAAGCAAAAGTCAAAAAATCAATTTTAGTATAGTTTGAGTCAATTTTAATCCCTTTGTCCTTTGCTCCTTGCTATGCACCCTACCATCATCAGTTAATTTTTAACAGGTGTAAGATCTGAGTTCTGAATATATGGTAAACTTAAATTATTTTCTAGCTGATTATTAATTAATTGTTGATAAAATTCTGTCACTAATTCAGGATTAATTTGTTGTAAAGAAGTTAATAAATTATAGCTATTTTCTAATAATTTACTTACATCAATATCAAAATAATCAGGCTCATATTCTCGCAATTTTTTACTCCCTTCTCCTAACAAAATAACAGCCCCTCGCCAATTACTATTACTAAGATGGTAACAACCTACTGCTATTTGTAAAATTCCTTGATAAAATGTCTTATCAGGTTCAACAGAATCTAGCCAAATTTCTTCTAAAGTATCATGACAAGCATAAAATTTTTGTTGGTTAAATTCTTCTATGCCTCGCATAAAAAGTTCATTCATACTAATAGTTAATAATTAATTATATTTTGTCTTAAAATGATTAATAAATGGCGAAATTGGTTAAAATCTCAACATTTTGGAAAACGAGCTATTTCCACTCGTTATGCTTTAATAGAAGCTTGTTTAATCGGTATTTTCTCGGCATTAGCAGCACTTTTATTAAAACAAGGTATTAATTTATTAGGTAGTTATCGCTTACAATTAGTTGATCGTTGGAGTGCGATCGCTATCTTACCATTATTTGGCTTAATTTTTGGAGGATTAGCTGGGTTTTTAGTAGAAAATGTATCCCCAACGGCAGCAGGAGGAGGCATTCCTCAAGTAAAAGCCGCCTTAGCTAGATACAAAATACCCCTATCTTTACGAGTAGCGGTAGTTAAGATTATAGGCACAATTCTGGTTTTAGGCTCTGGTTTAACTTTAGGGCGCAGAGCGCCAACTGTCCATATAGGAGCGGCTTTAGCGGGGGAATTAACCCGTTTTGTACCGACTTCTCCCGAACATCGAAGACAAATGATAGCAGCAGGAGCGGCTGCAGGATTAGCTGCAGGGTTTAATACCCCCATCGCTGGGGTGATGTTTGTGGTAGAAGAGTTGATGAGAGATATTTCTAACTTAACCCTTGAAACAGCTATTGTCGCCTCATTTACTGGCGCGGTGGTGTCATTAATTTTACAATCTCCTAACTTAAACTTACCTGAAAGTATTATATCCATTGAGAATCTTACTTTTTCTCCCTCTGATATTCCTTTTTATCTACTGTTAGGTATTCTCGCAGGAATTTTAGGAGCAATTTTTAACCGTAGTGTCTTATTCAGTGTTAAATGGAATGATAAACTAAAAATACCCTTATCTGTGCGTATTGGGGTAGCTGGGTTAATTTCTGGCTTAATTATCGCCTTTTTACCGCCTTTTTTTCGGGATAACGCCGGATTAAAAGATTTTGTGATTCGTGGAGAATTAAGTTGGCAACAAACCGCTTTAGCATTTTTAGCCCATTATATCTTAACAATTCTAGCGGCAGGATCTGGCGCACCGGGAGGATTATTTGCCCCAGCATTGATTATGGGCTCAGCTTTAGGTTATTTAGTGGGAGATTTTGAAGGCTATATTTCAGGTGGTGAAAGGATTTCAACTTTTGCTTTAGTGGGTATGGGGGCATTATTTACAGGAGTTGTCAGAGTTCCCATTACTGCCATTATGATTGTATTCGAGTTGAATGCTAATTTTAATTTAGTATTACCTTTGATGATTACTTGTGCGGTGGCTTATATTAGTGCCGAAACCTTTGAAAATGGCTCAGTATATCAACATTTATTGCGCAGTATGGGCATTGAATTAGAAAAGGAAGATAACAATACTCAAAACAATTTTTTAACTCATTTAACTGCTGCTGATGTGATGGAATCTCAGGTAGAAACCGTTACTCCTAATTTATCCATATCGGAATTATTGGAATTGATGACGACATCTCATCATCGAGGTTTTCCTGTTGTCGAAAATGGTGACATTGTGGGTATTATTACTCAATCAGATTTAGTCAAAGCAGAGACTTTTAATCCAGAGATTACCATTGATGAGATTATGACAAGAAATCCTATCACCGTCAAAAAAAATGTTCCTCTCAGTGATGTGTTATATCTTCTTAATCGTTATCAATTATCCCGTTTACCCGTTTTACACGATAATCGTTTAGTGGGAATTATCACTCGTACTGATATTATTCGAGTAGAAGTCAATGAGTTAAAAGCCGATGTCTTGACGAAATCTCAACCAGCTTACACTATTTATAAAACCCGTTCACCAGCCACAGGAAAAGGACGTATATTAGTGCCAATAGAAGAAGATGACGATTTTAAAGCCTTATCAAAAATAGCTCTATCCATTGCTCGTTATTATCAATATGAGATAGAATTTGTACAGGTGATAAAAGTAGCTAAACATCAAAATCCCAGTACCGTTAAAGTGGATAAAAAAAATGCTCGTCATCTCATGCAAAATTTAGAGACAATGGGCAGGAAAGCGAAAATATCTGTACATACAAGCATAGTAGTAGGACATTATCGCAGTCAAATAATTTTAGACATCCTCAAACAACGACACATTAACTTATTAGTGATGGGATGGAAACAGAATTTTTATGGACAAGAATTCGTCTTTTCCCAATTAATTGACAGTTTAATTAATAAGGCAACTTGTGAATTAATTTTAATTAGACTAGGTAAAAATAAGCAGTTTTATCCTTATAATATAAACCCTATTGGTAGTTGTTTAATACCTACTGCTGGAGGTCCAAATGCAGAAGAAGGTTTAAAATTATTACCTGCTTTTTTAGATATTTATAAAGAAGGAAAATTACCTCCAGTTTGGCTAACAAAAGTCTATCCGCCAGAGGCAAAAAACTTTGATAGTGAACTACTTTTAGCAACTACGAAAAAATTGCAAAATTTACTCAATACCGAAGTACAATCATTAACTGTTTGTTCAAATTCTGTGGTATCAGCTATTATTCAATTAGCGGAAATACAAAAATCTGAGTTAGTCATTTTAGGAGCATCTCGTGATAGTTTATTAAAACAAGCGTGGTATGGCAATATACCTGAATCTATAACATCTAAACTAGATACAACAGTAATTATTATTCGTCTTCCTTCTTTTGAATAGAAAAGAATTTCATTGATAAAAGTTACCAATTTGAACACAAGGAATACCTCAATTCAATGCACATACCGCAGATTAAAGTTTAATTAGGTTTAATTTTTAAATAAATAGTCTTACTAATAACATTATATTTTAGATAAAAAATTGTCAAATAGATATTTATATAACTAAAAATATTTAATAGTCACCAGTTTTAATTCAAGATTAGATAACGTAAAAAAAAGTATATAAAAATAATTATTTAATTTCTTATTTTGTTATTGATAAATCTAGTCTTTTTTGAGATTCTACTAAGGCTTGTTTAGGTGTTTTTTCCCCTAATAAAGAAGATTCGATTGCCCGTCCTAAGTTTTCGGAAATAGCTGGATAATCAGCAACTATAGGACGAGATTTAGCTACTTTCATCTGATCTAAAAATACTTGAATAACAGGATTTTCTTGAATAAATTTTTGATATTCAGAACTTTGTTGAGCTTGAATATTAATAGGTAAATAACCAGTTTTTAATGCCCATTGAGTTTGAAATTCTTTACTTAAAATAAACTCTAAAAATTTTAAAGTAGCTTCTTCTCGTTGGGGATTAGTTTTAAAAACAAATAGATTTTCTCCTCCTAAAACTGCCGCACTTTGATTAATAATAGGTATGGGAAAAACATTATAATCAATGCCAGATTGTTTTAATTGTGCTAAAGTCCAAGGGCCAGTAACTTGCATTGCAACTTTACCATTAATAAAATTATCTAACTCATAACCTCGATCTGGTGCAGATAAAATAGCACTTTTTTCTTTAACTAAATCTACTCCTAATTGTAAGGCTTTTTCTGTTCCTTCACTAACTAAATTAACTTGATTATTTTGGATTATTTCACCATTAGCACTGAAAATAAAAGGCAACCATACAAATACAGTAAATTCACCTTTTCCTGATGAAAATAAAGCACCATTTTGATCAATTTTACCATCATTATTAGTATCAATAGTCAATTTTTTAGCAACTTCTCTAAACTCATCCCAAGTTTTTGGAGTATCTTTTATTCCCGCTTTTTCAAATAAACTAGGGCGATAAAACATAGCGGCATTATTAGTGGCAAAAGGCACAGAATAAATATTATTATCTAACTCCATTGTAGGCAACATAGCAGGATCAATTTCTGCTTTTATTTCTGAATTATTCCACCATTCTTGTAAAGGTTTTAAGGCTTGTAATTCTACTAATTTACCTGTTAATTGCGGTACATACCAAAGCACATCAGGAGGTTGATTTCCAGCTACTGCAGCGATAATTTTCGGTAATTGTTCATCGGGTTGCCCGACATATAAAGCCTCAACTTTTATCTTCGGATTTTCTGCATTAAATTGAGTTAATAATTCGTTAAAAATTTCTCTATTTTCAGGAGGATTAATACCATGCCAAAAAGTAATTTTAATCACATCATTATTAGTTGAAGAGTCAGAATTTAAACCACTATTTTGACAACCACTAATAAATAGCAAACTAACAATACAAATAAAACTAATAGACTTAACAAAAAATTGACGGCGATAAAATAAAGAAAAGCCAGAAAACATAATTACAATAATATTTTTTACTATTATATTCTACTATTAAAAGAAAAAAAACTCCAAATTTCACTAATGTTATTTATCCAAGAGTAACTATACTCGATAAAATAGAAGGATAACAAACTTATTTGAAATTTATTAATCTCTTGATATTTTTACCTACTAAAACCATAAATACCACTAATCCGCTTTTTATCTATTTACCCGGCATGGATGGCAGTGGTAAACTTCTTAAAAGTCAAACTCAAATTTGGCAAAATTTTGATGTCCGTTGTTTAGCAATTCCCCCTCATTATGGTATCGAATGGCAAGAATTAACTCAACAATTAATTACTTTAATTCAACAACAATTAAAACTTAATAATAACAGAGAAATTTATCTATGTGGTGAATCTTTTGGCGGTTGTTTAGCACTAAAATTAATGGAAAAAATGCCTAATTTCTTCACAAAAGTAATTTTAGTTAACCCAGCTTCGTCATTCCATCAACGCCCTTGGTTAAATTTTGGTACTTATATTACACAAATCATGCCAGATTTTATTTATCGAAATTCAACCTTATTATTATTACCTTTTTTAGCAAAAATAGAAGCCTTAACGATGAAAGAACGTCAACGATTACTCAACGTAATGACTTTATTACCTCCAAATATTGTCTCATGGCGCATAAATTTGTTAGAAAAATTTGCTATAAATCAACACAAATTAAAACAATATGAAAAAGAAGTTCTAATTATTGCAGGAGGAGAAGATAAATTATTACCTTCGGTAGAAGAAGCAACAAGATTAAAAAGTATTTTTTCTCAGGCAAAAATAAGTATTCTTACTCATAGTGGTCATTGTTGTTTATTGGAAAAAAATGTTGATTTATGCAAAATTATAACAGAATCTTAACAATTAAATTTTAGGAATAAATATTTATTTTTTTCTTTTATAGTAAGGGATTCAGAGATTTTTCTTGATAATTAGAGCTACTTTTTTTGATTTTATTTTTTAAAAATTAATTAGAATATAAAGTTTTGTAAATTTACCTTCCCTTTTACAAAAAACCTTGTTATCTTATAAATATAGAAGCAAGTTAAAGGCTTCTTTCGATAGACCAAACAGCTGGTATAAATCCTAATTTTAAAAGTGAGGTGAAAAGGCTGAAAAAGATACGCAATATCTGTCTTTCGATGACCGAAACAGCAGTTAATTTTCTGTTTCATATTTCCTAAACAAAGTAAAAAGGGAGCGATGGAACTGAACCACATTCTAAAGATTGTTTAACGTTCAGTGCAACTCTATAAAGTCTCAGTTTAGGTAAGGAAAAAAGTGAATTAATGGAGGTTAAATAAGCTGTTAACGGTAAGTTTAGGTTACGTTTTCGTGAATAACATCAATAACAGTAGTCAGTATCAAGTTTTGAATTTCCTAAGATATAGCGAAGCAGGAAGTAAGGGAACTAAGTTAAGTCAATTTAGTGCAACTTCAAGCATTTTTAACTAGGATAGGAAGTAAAAAAAACGGGTCAATCTAGGGCTACTGTTATTGTTATGATCAGCTATAATTTGTATATTCTCTACAATTTTTACAAATAAATGATCAAAGTAACAGGCATTATTAAATATCAAGATATTGGTGTTGGTGTATGGACATTGGTGAGTGAAAGTGGCGAGACTTACGAGTTATATCAACCTTCGGAAAATCTCCGCCAAGATGGCTTAAAAGTCACCTTACAAGGTAAAATTCGAGATGATATAATGTCCATGGCGATGGTGGGTCAAATATTAGAAGTACACAAGTAAATATTTTGTTATTATTTTAAAGATAAAAAAATAGTTATTTCAATAGAAATTAGCTTAGATAATTAAATTTATTAGGTTTTCTGGTACTGGCATTACAGATAAACGATTACCTTTTTTTACTAATAAAAATTCATCTTCAGAAAATCTTTCTTTTAAGGTATTTAATGAGATTATTTCGGGAAATTTTTGCTTAAATTGAACTTTTACTGTTTGCCAACGGGGATTATTGATAGTAGATTTGACATCAAAATAAGGGCTATTTTTATCAAATTGAGTAGGATCAATTATGTTTGTTTCTATTACTTCCATTAACCCAATAATACCGATATTTTTACAATTTGAGTGATAAAAAAAGGCTAAATCTCCTAATTCCATTTGTTTTAAAAAATTTCTGGCTTGATAATTTCTTATGCCATCCCAAATTGTTGTATTTTCTCTTTTTAAATCTTCAATACTATATACTTGCGGTTCAGATTTCATTAACCAGTATTTCATAATAATAATTCCAGAACATATTTTTATATCAAATTACTTTTATTAAGACTTATTTTACTATATAAATAACATAATTTATTGGATAGAAATGGCACTTAGTTTTACTGTTTGTCCATTTTTTAAATTGCCACTACTTCTTACAATTAAAGGATCTTGAGTATTTAATCCTCTCAATACTTCTATTTTACCATTTTTATTTTTACCTAAAGTTACTTGCCTTGTTATTACTTTTAAATCACTGTTTTTATCATCTAAAATAAATACCGTATTAGATAATTCATCATCATTTTTTGTACCTATTTTTAAGGCAGTTTCAGGGATAAGAATAGGCGGATTATCTTCCTTACTAAATTTTATTCTCGCTAACAAACCACTACTAATTTTTTGATCTTGATTACTTAACAAAATTTCTACGGGAATTTGCCTAGAATTGCTGTCAGCAGCTGGTGATATTCTATTAATTATACCTGTAAATTTTTGTTGAGGAAAAGCATCTAAATTCACCTCAACCGTTGCACCTAATTTTAAATTTTCTAACTCTAATTCTGATACGGCAACGGCTATTTTTATTTGGCTAAAATCTCCTATTTTAATTATTTCTCCTCCCGGTTGAATTAAGTTTCCTTCTTCTGTTAATTTTTCTAATACATAACCGTTACTTGGTGCTTTTATTTGAGTATAAGTAAGTCTTTTTTTCTCTTCTTCTATGATGGCTTTTTGACTCTTTATTCTTCCTTTTGCGGTTTCTACGGCAGCTTGTTTTACTTTTACTTGAGATTCTACGGATTTTACTGTCTGTTTTGCTGTTTGCGCTTCGGTTATGGCTAATTCTACGTCTCTTTTGGCGATCGCCCCGTCATTGTATAATTCTTCTAATCTATTAGCATCAACTTCTGCTTGTGTTAAAAGTACCATAGCTGATTTCACTTGTGCTTGGACAGAAATTACTTCCGCTTCGGCTTCAGTTACCGCCGAATTAAGAGAAATCAATTCTGCTTGCGCTTTGTATAATGATGCTTTTAAAAGGGTATCATCTAGTTGCACGATCATTTGACCTTCTTTGATGCGATCGCCAACATCTACCGTTAAATTCAATATTTGCCCTTCCGTTTGAGAACGTAAAATAACTTGTTTAAGAGGTTCACTTGTACCAATATATTCCCGTGAAGGAGTTAAAAAACCAGTGGTAACTTTAACCACATCAACTGCGGGAATTGAAGGAGTGAGGGTTTTTTGTAGTTGTTCTGGCTGTGCTTCGGTTTTTGATTCCATGAAACACCCCGTTAATGGTAATGATAATAGTAATAAACAGGTAAATTTGCCTAATGGATTTATGAAAATCATAACTTTTTTGAGATTAATTAAATAGATAAAATTTTAGTAATAAAAATCTTTGTTTTATTGTATCATGGGAATATTTATACTGGGAATTAAAACGAAGATTATGGACTTAAACTTACTATTTAATATTGCAAATATTTTTGTACTTCCATTTTGGGCATTAATAATTTTTCTTCCAAATTGGAGCATTACACAAAAAATAATGAAATCTTACCTAATATTTGTACCATTGATTTTTTTATATATTTATCTATTCATTATCAGCTTAAATCCTGAATCTATAGCTACTTTATCAAATCCGCAATTATTAGATTTAGCAAAGGTATTTAGTGAGCCCGTAGTTACTTTTGCTGGTTGGGTTCACTTTTTAGTATTAGACTTATTTTTGGGAAGATATATTTATTGGCAAGGACAAAATGAGAAAATTTGGACAATACACTCTTTAATTTTATGTTTATTTGCTGGACCTATGGGCTTTTTATCTCATATAATAACTAGAACAATTCAAACTAAATTTATGAGTAAAAATGAGACTCAATTAACTTAGTATTATCTTTAAAAATCTAACTTTGAGATAAACGTTTAACTTCTTCACCCCCTAAAAGAGATTCTGCTTCAGCTAAAAGTTGTGGTATTATCTCTTTATAAGGACTATTTACTAAACAATTAGTTAAGTCAAAATCTGCCAATTTATCAGCTTTTTGTCCGGGAAACCAATGGCCACCATTACCTAAAAGGTTATAACGCATTTTGCCATATTCTACTAAATCATAAACTAAGGCTAAATTTCGTAACCATAAAATCATCGGAATGTTAATATTACCCGGAGTTTTTTCATGGTGAGGTAAGCCTGTTTGCCATGTATTTAACCATTCTTCCCCTAAAACTTCTTTAGCTTCATTTTCGAGACGGTGAATAATGGGGGGTAATAATTCTTTCCCTTGTCCAAGTAACGGTAAAGTGTTTAAATGTTCATCAAAATCCGTTGGTTTTTGAGCGCCAATACTTAAAGTATGTACTTCTGGGCGAGACAAACAGAATAAATTATTAAAAACTAAAGGAGAAAGAGGTTGACAGAGATTAGCTAACTTTGGTGGTGATTGATACAGCATTCCGCCTTTATTTGACGGACTAATAATAAAAACACCCATATCATGACGATTAGCCTCTAAAATTGCCTCCCAATTATTTTGATAAATCCAATACCAATGTAAATTGATATAGTCAAACTCATTAGTTTGGATGGTTTTAATAATTAAATCCGTTGGCGCATGGGTAGAAAAACCGATAAATCTGACTTTTCCCTCTTTTTGTAACTTTTTCGCTTCATCTAAACAACCGCCAGATCTCATACTAGCATCAAATAATTCAGGGGTATTAATACCATGTAAACCTAATAAATCAACATAATCAAGGTTTAAATAACTCAAAGATTTATCAAAATTGGCTCGAAATATCTGACTATCTTCTTCGGGAGATATTTTAGTTTGAATAATTAATTTGTCTCTAGGAAATTTAGGTAAAATTTGCCCTAGTTGAATTTCTGATGTACCATAAAATCTAGCCGTTTCAATGTGATTAATACCTAATTCAACACTTTTTCTGATAGTTGCTTCTAAATTCTCTTGATTATCTGGGGGAATGTCTTTTAACGGTAAATCTTGCCATTTATATTGATAACGCATTCCTCCGCAAGAAAATACTGGCATTTGTAATTCCGTTTTACCAAATCGGCGATATTGCATCATAATATTTATCAGTCAGTAATAATTGATACCTAATTCTGTTAATATCTTTCTTGAATTAAAATCCATTCATAACCGTTAGCAATGCCTTGAAAATAGTCTGCCATAGTTTCAATAGGATAGGGAGTATTTCCATTTTCACCAAACCAACGTTCATAAATTTTAACAGCGCTAGGAGTATCTGTAACAACTCCTTGCATAAACTCTACGATACTATAATTAACTATATCTCGCCACTGAGATTCATCTTGAGGCAGTGTACAAGCATAAGATTCAATCATATAAGGAAATTCAGGCACAATCTCATATTTTTCTGGGTTATTACTTTGTTTTTTCAATGCCTGTAGTAAAATACCATCTCCAGCAAAACCGTCTATTTCTCCTTGTTTGAGTTTTTGCCAACCTTCTTCTTCACTTTTAACCGCCATTAGATTAGCACCTTTCGCAAACATTTTCATGGCTTTTTCATTAGTGGTATTAGGAATTACCGCAATTTTTGCACCACTAAGAGAATTATTATTAGCAAAACCACTACCTTTATTTACAATCATTTGTGTACCACTTGCGAAATAACTTGTAGAAAAGTCCACTATTTTTTCTCTTTCCCATGTTACCGTTGTTGAGCCACATTCAATGGCAATAGTACCATCTTTTATTTTTTGAAAACGATTACTAGGATCAATTTTTACCAATTCTAACTTAATGGGTTTTCCTAACTGTTTTTCCGTTTGCGCCCTAATTAACTCTAATATATCTAAAGAGTAACCAATAGGTTTTCCTTGATTATCAGCAAAAGCAAAAGGAGGCGTATCTTCACGATAACCAGCTTTTATAATTCCCGTTGCTTTAATTTGATTTAAAACTTCCCCCGCAAAAACAGGAATTTGTAACCCAAAAATAATAGAAAATGATAATCCTAGGGAAATTATTTTTTTAAACATAGTTTTTAAAATATAAAAATTAATTAGGGTTTTAAAATGGGAGTAAAATTGTTCATTATTAATTATTAATTATTAATTATTAATTATTAATTATTAATTATTCATTATTAATTATTCATTATTAATTATTCATTGTTAATGCCCAATACCAACATAGTGAAAACCAGCTTCTACTATAGCGTGACGAGGAAGAAAATTACGCCCATCAATGATTAAAGGGTTTTTCATCAATTTTTTAATTTTGGCTAAATCGAGTTTTAAAAATTCTTGCCAATCGGTGACTAATACTAAAGCGTCACAACCATCCGCTAACATTTCCACATTACTTTCGATAATCACCCCTGAAAGTCCATGACTTAAACCACTTTGAGATACGATAGGATCATAGGCTTTCACTTTAGCACCAAGACGATTCAATTCTTGAATAATGTTTAAAGCAGGTGCGTCACGCATATCATCGGTATCAGGCTTAAAGGTTAATCCCAGTAAACCAACTACTTTTCCTTTGAGAATTTTTAACTCATGTTGTAATTTTTCGATAACGATTACTCTTTGACGCTCATTAACTTTAACTGCGGCATTCATCAATTCCGTTTCATAACCATAATCATGGGCAGTATGAATCAATGCTGACACATCTTTGGGAAAACATGAACCTCCCCAACCGATACCAGCTTGTAAAAATTTACTCCCGATACGAGAATCTAAACCAATTCCTTGAGCTACTTGAGTCACATCTGCCCCTACTCGATCACAAATATTCGCTACTTCATTGATAAAACTAATTTTAGTGGCAAGAAAAGCGTTAGCGGCATATTTAATCATTTCTGCTGAACTTAAATCTGTGACAACCACAGGAACTGGTGGTAAAGTACTATCATAGGAAAAACTATGATCTACTAAAGGCTCATATAATTCCTTCATCATGGCGATCGCCTTTTCACTACTACTACCTAAGACAATACGATCTGGATTAAAGGTATCATAAACAGCACAACCTTCCCGCAAAAATTCAGGATTACTCACCACATCAAAAACAGGTGTACTTTCTGCCGACATCACAAAACCTTCCCCTAAAGTTTGGGCTTGTCGTTCCTTGAAACCATCTAACACGATCATCCGTACCCAATCCCCAGAACCAATAGGTACAGTTGACTTATTAACAATTACTTTATATTCCTCCTGAAGATTATTACCAATACCCCTTGCAACGGCTTCCACATAACGAGTATCACTTTCCCCTGTCGGTAAAGGAGGAGTGCCTACAGCAATATATAAAATTTCACCATGATTAACCCCAGCCCCTAAATCCGTAGTAAAACTTAACTTATTAGTTTTCATACAAGAGTGCATCAACTCTGATAACCCCGGCTCATAAATAGGAGATTGCCCTTGTTTCATGAGTTTAACCTTCTCTTCATTATTATCCACACAAATCACATCATGACCAATATGAGCTAAACATACACCCGTAACTAAACCGACATATCCTGTGCCAATGACACAAACACGCATAATTTTCTCCTTAATAAATTAATAATCTTTTTACCCAAAACCTATTACTTAATTCCTTGGGTGAATACCATAATTCATACAAAATTTTAATTACTTTCAATGCGACGACGAAAATCATCAATGGTGAGTTTTAAACCTTCCACCAAAGGAATAGTTGGTTGCCAATCTAAATAATGTTTTGCTTTAGTAATATCAGGTTGACGTTGTTTAGGATCATCTTCAGGTAATGGTTTGTATATCAATTCAGCATCAGGATTAACCATTTCTTGGATAGTTTGTGCTAATTGTAAAATAGTATATTCTCCCGGATTTCCCAAGTTTACAGGTCCAACATAATCGTTATTCATCAGACGCATCAACCCTTCAACTAAGTCAGAAACATAGCAAAAACTACGAGTTTGTGAGCCATCACCATATATCGTTAAAGGAATGCCTCTAAGGGCTTGGGCGACAAAATTACTAACAACTCTACCATCATTTTCCAACATTCGAGCGCCATAGGTGTTAAAAATTCGGGCTACTCTAATTTCTACTTTATGTTCACGATAATAGTCAAAAGCAAGGGTTTCCGCAACTCGTTTTCCTTCATCATAACAACTACGAATGCCGATACAATTAACGTTTCCTCGATATTCTTCGGGTTGAGGATGTACATCAGGATCTCCATAGACTTCAGAAGTAGAAGCTAATAAGAATCTAGCTTTGACTCGTTTAGCTAAACCTAGCATATTTAATGTTCCAATTACATTTACTTTTGTAGTTTTTACGGGATTAAACTGGTAATGAATAGGAGATGCAGGACAAGCTAAATGATAAATTTGATCTACTTCTAATCTGATGGGTTCTGTAATATCATGGCGAATTAACTCAAAACGAGAATTGTTAAACCATTGCTCTATATTAGTTTTATTACCAGTATAAAAATTATCTAAACATAATACTTCATGCCCTTGATTCATAAGACGATCAACAAGATGAGATCCTACAAATCCAGCACCCCCTGTAACTAAAATTCTCATATAACTTGATCTAATAATCTAAAATTAATCTATAAATTAACCTTTATTGGTCACTTTGAGCAACTTTTTTTTCTGATGAAGATTCTTGTGTCTTTAAAGTCACCACAGAAAAAACTTGAAAAAAGGTCTTGACTAATTCTTCTTTAACTTCTAAGATATTAACATCTGGATCATAATGGGATAATCTCGTCACAAATTTATTTTTGATACCGCAAGGAATAATTTGATCAAAACCAGATAAGTCGCAACAAACATTCAAAGCGAAGCCGTGCATAGTAATCCAGCGTTTAACTTTAATACCAATAGCGGCGATTTTTTCATCATTAACCCAGACTCCTGTTAAGCCATTGATTCTTTGACCTTTTACATCATATTGTGCTAATAATTGGATAATTACTTCTTCTAATTGCCTCAAATACCAGTGCAAATCTTGTTGATAATAATATAAATTTAAAATGGGATAAACTACTATTTGTCCGTCACAGTGAAATGTTACTTCTCCGCCTCTTTCTGTCCGATATATTTCCCCTGAAAAGTTATTTAGGTCAAATTTGAGGTTATCCAGAGTTGAGCCTGTGCCTAAAGTATAAACAGTGGGATGTTCAACTAATAATAATTTATCAGGTAATTCGGGATTTTTAAGTCTTTCTTTGACTAATTTTTGTTGATATTCCCAAGCAATTTTATAAGGTACTAATCCTAAATCTTCTACTTCAATTACACGAGAATTAGCGATTTTATTATGTTTGGTTTTATTGATAATTTTTGGTTTCATTTTCCCTCAATTTGGGAATGTTATCTCTTGAAAATTTAGTTATAAATAGGTAAATTTAGGGTAAATTCAGGTAAGATATTTTCTCCTGATAAAATAGCAGGTAAAAAGACTATTTCTGTGGTTTGATTAGGGCGATAAATTTCTACTTCTTGTTTTTGAGGATTGATTAACCAACCTAGTTGTAAACCACTTTCTAAATATTCTTTCATCTTTTCTTGTAAAGGTTTTAAAGAGTCAGTTTTAGAGCGTAATTCTATGACAAAATCAGGACAAATAGGGGGAAATTTTTCTTGTTGCGGCAATGTTAATTTTTGCCAATTTTCTAGTTTAATATAAGCGACATCTGGCGATCGTTTAGCACCATTTTGTAAGCAAAAAATAGTAGATGAGCTAAAAACAATACCTAATTTCTTGTCATTATTCCATAACCATAATAAACTGATTAAATCAGCTTCTCTTTTTCCGCTTAATCCACCAATGGGAGGCATAATTATTAATTCTCCTTGTTTATTTATTTCTAAATTCCAATGAGGATTTACTTGACATAAACTATAAAATTGATCATCAGTGATGCCGACATTTTCTAAGTTTAAAATTACTGTATCCATATTATTTTGCCCCTAAATCCCCAAGTTTGGGGACTTTTATTACTAATTGATTAAACTCTATCCTCGATGACTTTATCGATTAAACCGTATTCAAGGGCTTCTTGAGCAGACATGAAATAATCTCTATCGGTATCTTTAGCAATTTTTTCGATAGTTTGCCCAGTGTGAAAAGCCATCATACCATTTAACTCATCTTTAAGGCGTAGGATTTCCTTCGCTTCGATTTCAATATCAGTGGCTTGTGTTCTTCCTTGAACTCCCCCTGATGGTTGATGTATCATAATGCGAGAATGAGGTAAGGCTAAACGTTTACCCTTTGCACCTGCCGTTAATAAAAATGCACCCATAGAAGCAGCTAAACCTACACAAATAGTCACAACTTCCGATTTTATATGTTGCATGGTGTCATAAATGGCTAATCCTGCTGTTACCGAACCACCGGGTGAGTTAATATAAAGGTAAATCGGTTTATTATTGTCTTCGGAGTCGAGATATAACATCACCGCAATAATTTGGTTGGCTAAACTATCATTAACCCCCCTACCTAAAAAGATAATGCGCTCACGGTAAAGGCGATCATAAATATTTACCCAGTCGCTGTAAGGTTGTCCGGGTGCTTGATATGGAACTCTAGGTACTCCAATAGGCATATTTTTTATGTCTTGATTTTGTTAAGGTTAATAGTGTGTGAGTTGGAAGTTAGTTAACAAAGTAAATATTTAATTGTTAGCTAATAGCGGCTAAAGGTACAGGTAAATCTTTACTGCTTTCTAAAACTCTATCAATAATGCCATATTCTTTGGCTTGTTGGGGATTCATATAGAACATCCGATCTGTATCTTTCTCTATTTTCTGGACGGGTTGCCCTGTCTTATCAGCAAGAATATTAAGCATTACTCTTTTATTGACAATGACTTCTTTTGCCCGAATTTGAATATCCGTAGCTTGTCCTTGCGCTCCTTGTCTAGCTTGATGGAGAATAATACTAGCATGGGGAAGACTTGCTCGACAGCCTTTTGAGCCTGATGCTAAAATCATCGCTGCTGTACCCATTGCTTGACCTAAACAGATAGTATGTACAGGAGGCTTGATATAACTAATGGTGTCACAAATAGCAAAGGCTTCTGTTTCAAAACCAATGGAATCTCCTCCATACCATGATGTACCTGTAGAGTTAATATACAGATAAATTGGTTTCTCTGGATCATCAAATTGCAAAAATAATAGTTGTGCAATAATTAATTCCGTTACATCTATCCCTAATTGATCTTTATACTCGTCAGGGGATACTAATGGCAATCCTAAATAAACAATTCTTTCTTTTAACAACAAAGATGGTAAATCAGGAGGTGGGGTGCGATAATAAGCATCTCCTCGATAGGGCGCACTTACAGCTTGAATTGGTGAATTCATGTTCTTTTTAGTCCTAACTGAGCTTAATTAATACTTATTTTGATTGTTACATAATCTCGTTACTATGTACATTTACGGATGATTCTACTTCCTCAATCAGTGTTAACTAAATTTCCCTGTTAATGCTATGTTAATTTATATGAAATAATCTTAAGTTTAAACTAAAAAGGTCTATCAACAATGAATTTTGAGATTCCCCAAACTATTAAAACATGGTCACAATTCGGACATCCTATTCTAATGTGGGTGTTATTTGCCACCGCCATTTATGCTTTATATTTAGGCATCAAAGTAAAACGCACTCGTCAAGCCGATAAAGAAGTTAGAAAAGAATTAATTAAAGGTAATTTTATCCAGCGTCATCATCAAGTAGGCTCACTTTTTATGGCTTTGGTAGTTTTAGGTACTATCGGCGGTATGACAGTTACTTATATTAATAATGGTAAATTATTCGTTGGTCCTCACCTCTTAGCTGGTTTAGTTATGATGGCAATGGTTGTAATTTCTGCTTCTTTAGTACCTTATATGCAGAAAGGTAACGCTTTCGCTAGATTTACTCATGTTGGTATTAATATGAGTATGCTTTTAGTTTTCGGGTGGCAAGCATTTACAGGCATTGAAATTCTACAACGCATTATCAGTAAATTATAGTTATTCTTTGTTTGCTGAAAAAATTTCCCCAAAATATCATATTGTTAATTTTTCAAAGATTTTGATAGCTATCTAGTATTGTTTTTAATCTTCTAAAATCTTCTGGTTTGTGGGTTGCCATGACAGAAAAACGAAGACGACTCGTTGGCACTGTGGGAGGACGAATAGCAGGAACAAAAAAACCGTTCTCTTTGAGTTTTAAGCTGAATTTAACTGCATCTTCAGCATTTTTTGACTTTAAACATATAATAGCTGATTCTGACGGCATAAAGCTCATTTTAAACGAATTTAGCTCCTGTTTTAATAATTTTATATTCTCCCATAGTTGTCGTCGTCTCTGGGGTTCTTCTTGTATTATCTCAATGGCTTTTAATGCTGCTCCAGCATCGGCTGGGGATAAACCCGTAGTATAAATCCATGTCTGACAACGATTCTTCAAAAAATTGATTAAAACTTCGCTACCTGCCACATAACCCCCTAAACTTCCCATGGCTTTGCTTAATGTCCCTATTTCAATAATATTCTCTCCTTTTACCTCAAAATGCTCTAAACATCCCCCCCCAGTTTTGCCCATCACTCCCGTAGCGTGTGCTTCATCTATCAGTAACCAACAATCATATTTATTGGCGATCGCCATCATTTCAGGTAAAGGGCATAAATCACCATCCATACTAAAAACAGTATCGGTAATAATCAAACAATGACGATAATTATGACGATTTTTGACTAATTTTTCCTCTAATTCAGCACAATTGCAATGTTTATATTCTATTATCTGAGCTTGACTTAATTTTGCTCCATTTTTCAAGCTAGAATGATTATATTCGTCAGAAAAAATTAAATCTTTTTGATTGACTAAAGAGGCAATTACCCCTATATTAGCCGTATAACCTGAACTAAATACTAAGGCTTTTTCAGTGTTTTTCCATGATGCGATCGCATTTTCTAAATTTTCATGTAACTGACGATGTCCACTTACTAATCTTGAGCCTGTAGCACCAGTACCAAATTCTTGTATAGCTTGGATAGCAGCATTCATTAAACGTTTATCACAAGCCAATCCGAGATAATCATTACTTGCAAAGTTAACTAATTTTTCCCCTTCTAAATCAATTATTGCACCGCATAACCCGGTAATGGTTTTTTCTTGACGATACCAATTAGCCCGTTTTATGGTATCTAATGATTTAGATAAATATTGAGAAAGAGACATAAGCAACGAATAATTAATAATTAAACAGAGATTTTTTAAACATCACAACCAAATATAAACTATCAACTAAGATTATGTATTTATTAATTCCAGCAGCAGGAATGGGAAAAAGAATGGGAAGTAATCAGAATAAATTATTACTCAAACTCAAAGAAAAACCCTTATTATCATGGACATTAAAAGCCGCTAATGAGGCAAAAAGTATCAAATGGATTGGTATTATCGGACAAAGTTACGATTTTCCTTTATTTACTGACATTATCGCCCACATTAACCCGTCAAAACCAGTAAAATTAATTCAAGGTGGAGATACTCGACAACAATCAGTTTATAACGGTTTACAAGCCTTACCTCCAACCGCCGAAAAAGTTTTAATTCATGATGGCGCTCGATGTTTAGCCACTCCTGATTTATTTAATCGTTGTGCCGAAACTTTGTTACACTCTCAAGCATTAATAGCGGCTATTCCTGTTAAAGATACCATCAAAGTAGTTAACTCGAATTTAATCGTCAAAGATACTCCTCCAAGAGAGAATTTATGGGCAGCACAAACTCCTCAAGGTTTTGATGTAAAATTATTGAAAGAATGTCATCAAAAAGGACTTAATTTAGGTTGGGAAGTTACCGACGATGCCGCATTACTCGAAAAATGTGGTTTTCCTGTACAAATAGTCAATGGTGAAGAAACAAATCTTAAAGTAACTACTCCTATTGATTTAACTATCGCTGAATTTATTTTAAAATAATCATTTTATTAACTTAAATTCTCCAATATCTATTTTCCTATTTGTTATTCTAAAAAAAAAGATAGACTTTAATCTGTTAAACCGTGTTTTAAAGCAAATCTAACTAATTCAGTGCGACTATTTGTACCAGTTTTACTAAAAAGACGACTAACATATTTTTCTACATTTCTTACGCTAGTTTCTAAGGTTTTCGCAATTTCCTTATTCATTAAACCTTGGGCTACTAAATCTAACACACTTTGCTCTCTTGGTGTTAAATCAATGGGAATTGGTGATTCGGTTATGGTAAACTTATTACTATTTTCTAGTTTTTCTTTAATATCCTTTAAATCTTTTACCAACTCATTTAACTGAGTATTATTACCAATATTATCTTTTTCTTTTCTTTTTTTCTCTAGTAAATTTCTCACCATCGCTTCTAACTCATCTGCATCAAAAGGTTTCGGCAAATATCCATCACATCCTGCTGTGTATCCCTCTATGCGATCGCCAGTCATTCCTTTAGCTGTCAAAAAAACTACAGGAATATTATTAAAACGGACATCTTCTTTCAATTGTGTTAAAAATTGTAATCCGTTAACTTCAGGCATCATAATATCAGAAATAATTAAATCAGGGGTTTCTTTTTGCAACTTCTCCCATGCTTCTTTTACATTACTAGCTACATCAACTTGCCAATTTTCGTTATAGTCTAAATATGCTTGTACCGATTCTCTAATACCCGGTTCATCATCAACTAACAATATTTTTTCTTTTTCCACTTCTAACATAAAGATTAATAATAAATTAAAGTAAAAGTTTATAATTATTTTAATATAGTAATCATACTATGTGAGTTGTAAAATTTGTAGAGATCTTAACTATTTATCCTTCACAAATTATTGTAGATTGCTATAGTTTGTTATCCAATTTTTATTATATTAATCTATGACAACTTATTGGCATTTATCCCAAAACCATTTAAACTTATTAGAAACTTGTCCTCCACAATTTCAAAAAAGTTATGTACAACAATTAAAATCACCTCTTAATTTAGCACAAGAAGAAACAACACAACGGGGTAAATTATTTCACTTATTTATACAACAATATAATTTAGGTTTACCGATAGCAAATATATTAATAGAACACGAAGAATTTAAAAACTCAGTTAATAGTTTAATTACTGCAACTAAAGATATATTAACTTCTCCAGATATTTTAGACAAAAAAATTGAATATCAACTAAATTATAATTTCAATAATTATTGTTTTACAGCAGTATATGATTTAATAATGTTTTATCCTAGTAAAGTTTCTATTTTTGATTGGAAAACTTACTCAGCACCTAAAGATAAAAATAAATTAATTAATGATTGGCAAACAAGATTATATCTCTACATATTAGCAGAGAAACTAAACTATAAACCCCATCAAATTTCCTTTACTTATTGGTTTATAAAACTACCGAATAAAATTGAAACATTTACGATAAAATATAACAAAAAAAAACACGAAAAAACGAAACAGGATTTAATAAAAATTTTAGAAAAACTTGAAAATTTAACTGACGAATATATTAATAATAACATAGATTTTTCTCATCACAATAACTGTCACGATTGTCCTTATAAAAATGAATTTCTAACTTTAATAAAAAACCCTGATTTAGATCATCAAATTCCCTATTCTTTACAACAAATCAACAGTATAACCTACATTCCGCATATTTCAATAGAATACTAAAATAGATACACAAAAAAAACATTATTTAATAATGTAAACTTACAGATTGTCATATTACTTTCATCCTAGGAAACAAAAAATTTCTCACAAGATTAGTTAAAATAATTTTGATTATTTAATTATCAGTTTTTTCTTGATAAATGACACAACAAATCACTATCAAAAATTTAGATCATCTTGGATTAATAGCAGG
>NZ_JBGSUU010000046.1:0-16950 GCF_041753295.1 Geminocystis sp. | reverse complement strand
GGGCTTTTAACAGTTAACAAAAAGTTACTTAAATCTTCTTAAACTTACTCATTTTTTGAGCTAGACTAGAACAATGAGTAAACTATCTATTTCTGAAGCCGCAAAACTAAAAGGTGTTAGTACATCTACACTGAGAAGGTGGGAAACTGAAGGGATTTTAATTCCTGAACGTACCGCTAATGGTCATCGTAGATATGACTTAAATCAATTATTAGGTATCAAAAAAGAGCTATCTTTTACCATCGGTTATGCCCGTGTTTCTAGTCATGATCAAAAAGAAGATTTAACCAGGCAAATTCAAGTTTTAGAGTTATTCTCTGCTCAAAATGGTTGGCAAATTGAAATTATTTCTGACTTAGGTAGTGGATTAAATTACTCCAAAAAAGGACTAAAAAGATTAATAAGTTTAATTACTAATAATCAAGTCGAAAGATTAGTATTGACTCATAAAGATAGATTGCTAAGATTTGGCAGTGAATTAATTTTTAGTTTGTGTGAAATCTTTGGCACTGAAGTAGTGATAATTAATAGAACAGAAGATTCTAGTTTTGAAGAAGATTTGGCTAATGATGTTTTGGAAATTATCACTGTTTTTAGTGCTAGATTATATGGTTCAAGAAGTCATAAAAATCGCAAATTAATGGAGGATTTAAGAAGTGCCACTCGTGAGCTTTAAGACAGAATTAAAACTTAATAATAAGCAAAAAACACTTTTAGCCAAACACGCTGGAGTAGCTCGTCATGCTTATAACTGGGGACTTGCTACTTGTTTTAAAGCATTAGAAAATAATGAAAAATTACCAACAGCAATTGATTTACATAAAAAGTTGGTCGCTGAAGTAAAACCTGTTTATTCTTGGTACTACGAAGTATCAAAATGTTCTCCTCAACAAGCCTTAAGAAATCTCTCTACTGCTTTTAAAAATTGGTGGATTCATAAACACACTAAAAAACCAAGATTTAAAAAGAAAGGACATCATGATAGTTTCTATTTAGAAGGTTCAATTAAAGTTAGTGGAAACCGTTTTAAATTACCAAGAATAGGATGGGTTAATGTTCATGAAAATTTACCAGCAATTACTCCTAAAAATGTTACAATTTCTCGTCATGCTGATAGATGGTTTATTGCGTTTAAATACGAGTTAGATATAGCTAATACTCCTAAAATAAGAGAAATAATAGGGGTTGATATTGGGATTAATTCTTTGGCAACTTGTAGCGATGGAACGGTAATTAAAAATAGAAAAGCCTACCGTAAAAATAAGAGAAAATTAGCAAGATTACAACGCAATTTAGCTAGGAAACAAAAAAGTAGTAAAAATCGTCAAAAAGCTCAAGTAAAATTAGCTAGACAACATAAAAAAGTAGTCCAAATAAGAAAAGATACTATTCATAAATTAACATCATGGTTAGCTAAAAACCACAGCTTCATTGTGATTGAGAATTTGAATGTGTCAGGGATGCTTAAAAATCATCGTTTAGCAAGTGCAGTAGCGGATTGTGGCTTTTATGAATTTAGAAGACAGTTGGAATATAAAACAGAATGGTATGGCTCAAAATTAGTCATTGCTGACCGATTTTACCCGTCATCTCAACTGTGCTCAAACTGTCAAAATAGACAAAAAATGCCTCTTTCTAAAAGAGTTTATGAGTGTAAAAATTGTGGTCTAAAAATAGATCGTGATTTGAATGCTAGTATTAATTTGGAGTTATATCCGACTACCCATAGCTTGTGGGGAAGTAAAGCCTGTGGAGAGTCAAACCAACTTAGTGGCAAGTCTATTAAGGATTCGGTGAAGCAGGAAGTGAACGTCCATCCCATGAAGAGTGGGGATTTACTCTTATGAGTAGATTTGAGTAAGTTTTATAGAGCGGTAATTTGACTTAAATGAATAGCTGTGATGACATCACTTAATTTGCCTCTAGTGAGGATGATTCCAGCAGTTTTAATGGCGACTTGTGCACCATTAGTCATAGCAATGGAAAATTGAGCGGTTGTCATGGCAGGTGCATCATTAACGCCGTCACCTATCATCGCTACTATTTTATCAGGGTTTTCTTGCTGTATTTGTTTGATTAAAGCACTTTTTCCTTGAGGAGTGACACTGCCATAATAAGTTTTGATAGCCAATTGTTGAGCTATATATGTAGCTGTTTCAGGTTGATCACCACTCATCATAATTACTTCTAAACCCATTTTTTCTAGGGTATCAATGGTTTGTTTCGCATCTTGTCTGAGGGTATCTCCCAGGGCAATAAAACCGATAATAGTAGTATTTTGGGCTAAATAAATTACTGTTTTACCTTGTGTTTGTAAGGATTTAACTTGATTAACTGTGACATCATTAACCATAATATTATTTTCCATTAACCATGACTGATTACCTAAATAAAAGCAATCGATAAATGGCGTGATAATTCCTTTTACTCCTTTACCGTGACAATTTTCTAAGTTTTGATTATCAAGAATTTCTAGGTGGAGTTTTTGGGCTTTTTTAAGGATAGTTTCAGCTAGAGGATGATTAGCCACAATTTCTAAACTAGCGGCAATTTGTAATATTTTATCTTCGGAAAATTTATCTGGATAATAAGAGAATATATCAGTAATTTCTAAGTATCCTTGAGTAAGAGTTCCTGTTTTATCAAAGACGATGGTTTTTAAGTTCTTAACTTGTTCTAACACATCGCCGCCTTTAATTAACAACCCATTTTCTGCACCTAGGGTTGTGCCTACTAAAATCGCTGTGGGTGTAGCTAAACCTAAAGCACACGGACACGCTATCACAAGAACATTAATCGCTAACTTGAGGCTGAGAATAATTTTAGTAGTATCAAATTCTATTACTATATTCGACCAAATTTGTGTACCCCAAAAATACCAAAAACTAAAGGTAAAAAAGGCCATCGCAATGATAAAATAAGTAAAATAACTAGAAACAGTATCAGCGAACTTTTGCACTGGTGGTTTACGAGTTTGAGCGGCTTCAACGGTAGCAATAATTTGACTGAGAAGAGTATTTTTACCATCGGTGACGGCTTCCACAATTACCATATTGCCATGATTAATTGTTCCTGCACAGACTTTTTCGCCAACACTTTTGAAAGTAGGTAAAGATTCCCCCGTGAGTAAAGATTCATCAATGGTAGTTTCACCTTCGATAATAATACCATCAACGGGAAATTGCTCCCCTGATAACACTCTTACCCACTCCATGGGCTTAACTTGTAAGGCTGGAATTTGTAAACCTTGATCTTGATTAGAATTAATCTTACCAACTAAACGCGCAAATTGAGGGCGTAAACTAAGTAATGCTTCCAAAGAATCTACAGCCTTATTTCTAGCGGTTGACTCTAATACTTTACCTAAAAAGATAAATCCAAGTAACATGACTGGCTCATCAAAAAAACATTCCCAACCCAATTCAGGGAAAATGAGTGCGATACAACTAGCTATATAAGCGCAAATCGCACCAATACCCACTAAACTATTCATATTAGGCTTTCTTTGCCATAAACCCTGCCAACCGTTAAGTAAAATTTCTTTACCCGGAATTAGTAAACTAGCGGTAGCTAAACCCCAATGAAACCAAATATTAGTTAACCAATGCCAAGGGTGTAAACCTAAATGATGTAAATGTCCGATGGTAGAAAATAGTAAAAGAAAAGCAGCACTGATTAAAAGATATTGTTGATTTTTTTTAGCCGATAATCTTTTTTGGTGAATAATTAATTTTTGATTTTCCTGTGTTTCGTCTTTTAATCTTACTTGGGTAGGAAAACCGAGATTAGTCAGTTTTTGGGCGATAGTTTCTAATTCCACAACACCTACTTGATATTCTACCAAAGCAACAGAAGTCATTAGATTGACATTGGCACAAATAATTCCTTGATGTTGTCTAATTTGTTTCTCTACTGATTTGACACAACCAGAACATTTCATGCCATCTATATCTAAAGTGATGGTATCGATAGAAGGTATTGTTTGTTTTAGGGGAGGAGAAGTTAAACTTAAAGAAACCATGTTAAATTATATTTATTGTTAAAACTAATGTGTTTCATAATTAGAAGCCTGAGATTGTAATAATTGAGTTACTTGAGTAAAAACACTGTCAGAGGGTTTGCTTTTATTAATAGCGTGTCTTTCTGGATAAAATTCGGGACGGTCAAGATATAATGAAATAGATTGCTCTACTTGTTCAACAATAAGGTTTTTTAATTCTTCTTTGGCTTTCTCTCTTTGAAAATTAGCCCCTTCTTCTGTGGTAGCATACAGGGGAGGTAAACGGTTAAGGGCATAAGCAGAAATGTCTCCAACATCTAATAATCGACTACTGCTAGTTTCAATTTCCGCAACCCTAGAAATCACCTCACTAACCACTAATTCTTCCATAACATTAATAAATTGTTTACGAGGCATAGCTAAAACCTCTCCCGTGAGTAATGCACCCATCAGTTTATCTAATGCTACATATTCTTCTAAAGATAACTCAGAGGATGTTTCACATAATTTTCCTACTTCCGCTTCCATGGTGGGAGTTAAATATCCTGTTTCCAATGCGTGATTAACAATTTGATTGATTTCCATTATTCCTCTATAAGATTACATTGAGCAAAAACTACTTTACAATTTTAGTTTACAGTGAATTAATAGTTTTAAAAGCAATAATTTGGAATTAAAAACCTCTGGTTATTGCGATGAACCTTAAAGATATGTTAAATTTTATGTAGTAAAAGATCAAACCATTACCATTGTTAATGATGTCAGATCTTGCTACAACGTCATGATATAATTCAATTGACTAATTCTAACTATAGATCTTCAAAACTGAGATTTATGGTTATTAAACGGTAAGACTAACCGTATTTGCACCAAAGCAAAAAATCTCTCCACGAAAGTAAGAGAATGTCTCAAATATTGATTTAAAAATCACTGTACATAAATAATCCTTAAAAGTTCACGGCTTAATGTTTACTAAACAAGTAACCGATTCTCCTGTTTATAAATGGTTTAATGATCGCCTAGAAATAGAAGCGATTTCCGATGATATTAGTAGCAAATATGTTCCCCCCCACGTCAATATTTTTTATTGCTTAGGCGGAATTACCCTAACTTGCTTCTTAATTCAGTTTGCAACGGGGTTTGCTATGACTTTTTACTACAAACCCACTGTTACCGAAGCCTTTTCTTCTGTTCAATTTATTATGAATGAAGTTAACTTCGGTTGGTTGATTCGTTCGATCCATCGCTGGTCAGCTAGTATGATGGTATTAATGTTAATTCTCCATGTATTCCGTGTTTATTTAACTGGTGGTTTCAAAAAACCTCGTGAGTTAACTTGGGTTGTCGGTGTAACCATGGCAGTAATTACCGTTTCTTTCGGTGTAACTGGTTATTCCTTACCTTGGGATCAAGTAGGTTATTGGGCGGTTAAAATCGTTTCTGGTGTACCTGCGGCTATTCCTGTAGTGGGTGATCAAATGGTAGAACTTTTAAGAGGTGGTGCAAGTGTAGGTCAAGCTACTTTAACTCGTTTCTATACCATTCATACCTTTGTTTTACCTTGGTTAATGGCAGTATTCATGTTATTACACTTCCTCTTAATCCGTAAACAAGGGATTTCTGGTCCTTTGTAATGTTTAAATCATGATCCCCCACAAACCCCCTTATTCTCAATTTTGGGAGACAAAAAAATAGTCAAAAATAAGGGGAATTTGAAGAAAAAACAATCTTTAAATTTTGTGGATAAAGTGACTAAATTTAAAATCTTTTACGGATAAAATATAAACATATCTACTTTTTGTCAAATCCCCTTCTTAATTAAGGAGACAATCTCAAATTATGTCCAATCCTAATTCTCAGTTACACAAAAAACCTGATCTCAATGATCCTAAATTAAGAGCAAAATTAGCTCAAAATATGGGTCATCATTATTACGGTGAACTTGCATGGCCTAACGATATTCTCTATATGTTTCCTGTTTGTATTTTAGGTGCATTAGGTTTAGTTGTTGGTTTAGCAATTCTTGATCCTGCTATGATGGGTGAACCTGCTGATCCTTTTGCTACTCCGTTGGAAATCTTACCTGAATGGTATTTATATCCCGTATTCCAAATTTTGCGAGTGTTACCTAACAAACTTTTAGGTATTGCTTGTCAAGCAGCTATTCCTTTAGGTTTAATGTTAGTACCTTTCATTGAAAGTGTTAATAAGTTCCAAAATCCTTTCCGTCGCCCTATTGCGATGACTGTATTTTTATTCGGTACTGCTGTAACTCTTTGGTTAGGTGCTGGTTCTGTATTCCCCATTGATAAATCCTTAACTTTGGGTTTATTCTAAGTTTTGACTTAAAATTCAAAATTATCGAAATCAAGTATCTGTGATGGCTTTTAGGCTCTTTAGATGATGAGTTTAGAGGCGATCGCAGATATTTTTTTTGTGTTGATTATTTTTTCATGGCTAAAGTTAAACCGTCACCGATGGGAATTAAACTTAAATCAATACGAGAATCTTGAGCTAATTTAGTATTAAAGTCTCGAATTTTTTTAGTTCTATTATCATTAATATTAACGTCTGCTACTTTACCATACCAAAGGACGTTATCAATGGCGATTAAACCACCTTTTCTTAATAACTGTAAAGATTTTTCATAGTAATTATCATAGTTACTTTTATCTGCGTCAATAAAGATAAAATCGAAAGTTTCTTTTTCGTCATGAAGAATTAATTTATCTAAGGTTTCTAAAGCTGGGGCAAGATGTAAGGTTATTTTATGATCTACTTGGGCTTTTTGCCAATAACCTTTCGCAATGGCGGTAAAATCTTCATTTATATCACAGGCGATAAGTTTTCCTTCTTCGGGTAAGGCTAAAGCCATAGCAGTGGAACTGTAACCCATAAAAACACCTATTTCAAGAATTTTTTTTACTCCCATTAACTTAATTAATAATGCCAAAAATTGCGCTTGATCTGCCGAAATTTGCATTTTTCCCAGAGGATGGTTAACGGCTTCTTGTCTTAATTCGTGTAATACTGGCGATTCTCTTAGGGATATTGACAATAAATATTCGTATAATTCATGGGATAAATTTAGGGTTTTATTACTCATAGAAATAGCTGAAAATCACATAATTTTTAGATCAAAATCTTACTTAAATTATCTTGATTTCTGGTTATTATATAGCAATCTTATCTTTATTCAATTAATTAGGTACTTATGAAGGAAACAAAATGGCAAATTTCTCCTTGTGATAATATTCCTCGTGATTTTTTTGAACAAATAAACAATATCACCAAAAGAAAAAAATCTGATTATTTAGCCAAATTATTATGGGGTAGAGGTATTCGTGATGAGGAAAAGTTGAGGGAATTTTTAGACAACAATAGTTATCAACCTTCTCCAGCTTCAGAATTTGGCAGAGAAATAAAATCAGCTTTAATTCGTTTAAAAAAAGCCAGAGATGAGGAGGAAAAAGTCGCTATTTGGGGTAATGTTTATGGTGATGCTATAACGACTACTTGTTTATTATGGGAGGGTTTAAAGCCTTTTTTTCCCGACAAAAGTCAATGGAGTTATTATTTTCCTGATAACTTAACGGAATTTTCGGGGTTAAATTCTCATGGTATTGATTTATTAAAGAAAAAAGGAGTAACTTTAATTATTGTGGCGGATACTGGTAGCAGTAATTTGGCTGAAATTAATTATGCTCAAACTTTGGCTATGGATATGATTATTATTGATCATCATATTTTACTTGATGAACGTCCTCCTGTGGTTTCTTTCCTTAATCCTCTTAATTTCGCCGAAAATCATCCTTTTTATACTTTTTCTGGTGTCGCTATTGCTTATAAACTTTTAGAGGCTTTATATCAACAATTTCCTGCTATTTTCTCTCAACCTTTAACAGATTTTCTTGATTTAGTGGTGATTGGGTTATTAACGGAAGTAACTGAGTTAAAAGGAGATTCTCGCTATTTAGTAAAACTAGGTATTGAGTATTTAAGAAATACCAAACGTATTGGTTTAGAAACTTTACTAAAATTATGTCAACAAAATGGCGATCGCCCGATGGATATTTCTCAAGGTATTATAAAAAGAATAAATGCAATAAGTTACATTCATAGTAGTACAGATTTTGCATTTCAATTATTAACCACTAAAAATGGTGATTTAGGAAAAAAATTAGCAGAAAAAGCAGAAAAAGCTAATCTAAATCTTAAGGAATTACAGAACGAAATATACAAACAAGCAGAAAAAAAAATACAAGAATTAGATTTATCAACAACGGCGGTAATTATTCTTACAGATAATCGATGGGAGAAAAATATTTTAGCTTCAGTTGCGAATATAATTAGTAAAAAATATACACTGCCGACTATTTTATTATCGACAAAAGATAGTTTTAATCAAGATAATTTAATCATAGCAAAAGGTTATGGTAGTTCAATTAATAATGTAAATTTATATGAATTAATTATTAACCAACGAGATTTATTCCAGAGTTTTATCAAATATTCTAATACCATAGAAGTATCTTTACCTTTAGAAAATATAGAATTATTTAGAGATAGTATTAACCAACAAATAAAAAGTAAAATTAATTGGGATTATTTACCTTCAATTATTCCCATTGATTTAATGCTTACTGTTAGGGAATTAGGAGAAAAATTATGGCAAGAATTAAGTTTAATTGAGCCTTGTTGCTTAAATAATTCTGCACCTAAATTATTGATAAAAAATGCTTGGTTTAGTAAGCCTGAAAATGTGAATCATAGTGATAAATATGGGCAAAAAATTAAATATATTAAAACTTATTTTACTATTTATGATGAGAGTAGTAAATCTCATGGTTTTGATGGTATTTGGTGGGAACATTATCCCTCAGAAATTAATCCAGATTATCGTTATGACGTGGTGGTAGAATTAGATTATAATGCCAAAATAAAAGATTATTATATAAGAATAATTGCTCTTAAACTTGCAGTCGAAAATCAGGTTGAAAAAAAAGTAAATTTATCATCTTCTATCATAGATAATCGATGTCAAAAATCTCTATTAATTAATAATAATTCGACAAATATTTTGTTGAATAAATGTCCTTTACAGTGGGTGGAAGTGACTAAAAAATATGAGGAAGCGATCGCATCACAAAGGAGTTTAATTTTAAGCTACAATCATCATAATAAAAATGATGTAGAGGAATTATGGAAAGATTTTTTGGGTATAATTAAATATTTAGTTGAGAAAAATCACATAATAGAAATAGAGAAGTTATTAACAAAATTATCTATTAGCGAATTAACCTTAGAATGTATTTTAAATGCGATAGAAGACATAGGGATTATTTATGAAAAAATAAATAACAAAATAATGTTTAAACAAACTAAATCATTTTTTGAGTCTGAAGTTTATATAAAGACTAAAAATTGTTTTGAAGATATAATTAATCAAGAAAACTTACAAAAAACTTATTTTTATAAAGTACCTGTTAATATTTTAGAATCAGAAATGAATAAAAAAACTGATTATTCTTCATAAATTATTCACTAATAAATAAACTTTTAACTAAAATTTTTGTTTTTAAATCTAATTTTTGCCAATCTAATTCTCCATCATCATCTATCAAATTTTTATCAGTTTCTACAGGGTGAATTTGTCCTGATTTATAAGAATCAAAACATACTTGAAAACAAAGTTCCCAAATATTATTTTTACTGATATAATTACCTTTTTTTAAACAAACAATATAAGCAGGAAAAGGTTCGGTTATTTCTTCATAACTTATATCCCATGACAATAATTCTGATTGTTGACGGAGGTTATCTATTAATCTAATATAAATTGGTTGTAATAATAATTGTGCCTTTTCATATTCTTTTATATCTTTAAATTTTGGTTGCATTATTTTTTCTAAAAATCAAATATTAAATTAATTTTTGACGGAAAATTTTATAAATAAATTTAGTTATAATAATAATTTTTTTTGTATTATTTATTTTAATCTTTAAGTTGACATAATTAGTTCTAAATTTCTTGATTTCAAAAGCTGTTAGTAAAATCGTTAGAGGTATTTCTTTTAAAATTAAATTGGAATTACTATTAATTTGTGATAATAAATTATTAAGATTAAATAAATAATTATTAAATTTTATCAGTTTCCATAATAAACAAAAGTTAAAAAACACGATCATTAAATTAACAAAAATCACAAATTTTAAAGACATTCTATTTACTTATATTTGACTTTAAAAAATAAGATTGTACCAGCTAATATTAACGTTACTGTATTACTAATAATAATCGGCACATCACCCAGCAAAATTCCATAAATTAACCATAGAAAAACACCAATACAAAAACTTAAAAACATTGATAATGATAAATCTTTAGCCGATCGCGATCGCCATGTTTTAATAACTTGAGGTAAAAAAGAAATAGTGGTTAAAAAACCTGCCATTAAACCAATTATTGTGACTAATTCCATAATTAAAACCTGAGTAAGGAATAACAGAAAAGATTGAGGTAGCTTAATAAATTGGTGAGTAAAATTAATTATACATTTTATGTGGCTCAAACCTCTGGTAACAATGGGTTTTAACCCTTACCTATATACGCCTGAGTACTTAATATAAAAGCGGGGAATTTATTTATAGCTTAATTATGGATAAAAAAACCCCCTAAAAAATAGGAGGGTTTAAGTAGTTAAATAAAAGAGAAAAATTAGCCTAAAATTTCTTTAGCTTTAGCCACAACATTATCAACGGTAAAGCCGAATTTCTCCATAACGACATCACCCGGAGCAGATGCACCATAAGTATTAATACCGATACAAGCTCCTTCGTCACCGACAAAACGTTCCCAACCAAAGGTTACACCTGCTTCCACAGAAACACGTTTTTTGATGGCTTTGGGTAATACAGATTCTTTATATTCATCACTTTGTAAGTCGAATAATTCCACACAAGGCATGGAAACTACACGCACTTTTAAGCCTTCGACTTTTAATTTTTCGGCGGCTTTAATACAAAGTCCGACTTCGCTACCTGTACCGATTAAGATTAAGTCTAATTCGTTAGGAGCAAATCCACAAGCCGCTACATAACCGCCTTTAGCTACGGCATCAATAGACGAACCAGCTAAGTTATCTAAGTTTTGACGGGTTAAAGCTAAGAGGGAAGATTTTTTCTTAGTTTCGATAGCTACTTTGTAAGCTCCAGAAGTTTCGTTACCGTCAGCCGGGCGAAATACCATTAAGTCTGGAATTAAGCGTAAAGAAGCCACTTGTTCAACGGGTTGGTGAGTAGGACCATCTTCACCTAATGCGATGGAATCATGAGTCATAACCCAGAGAACTTGAGCTTCAGAAAGAGCCGAAAGACGGATAGAATTTCTCATGTAGTCAGAGAAAATCAAGAAAGTTGCACCGTAAGGAATTAAACCAGTGTTATGTAAAGAAATTGCATTACAAATTGCACCCATTGCGTGTTCACGAACACCAAAATGCACGTTACGATTTTCGTAAGCACCTTTTTGGAAATCCCCAGAAACCTTAAGTTGAGTGAGGTTAGAATGGGTTAAATCCGCAGAACCACCAATTAACTGAGGTAAAACCGTAGAAATAGCATTTAAACAATTTTCAGAGTGTTTACGACTAGCTAAAGGTTTATCTTCAGGAGTATAGGAAGGTAACACATCTGCCCAATTTTCAGGAAGTATGCCAGAAGTGATAGTTTCAAATTCTTTAGCTTCGGTAGGATACTTAGTTTTATAAGTAGCAAGGGTTTGATTCCATTGCGCTTCTAAACTTGCTCCCCGTTCGATGGCTTTGTTAAAGTGATCATAAACTTCTTGAGGTACGACAAAAGGAGCGTAATTCCACCCCAAGTTTTTACGAGTAGCTTCTACTTCATCACCACCTAAAGCCGCACCATGAACACCTGCGGTATTTTGTTTTTTAGGTGAACCATAACCAATAGTAGTGGTAACTTTGATCATCGTAGGTTTATCAGTAACAGATTTAGCTTCAGCAATAGCCGCAGCGATGGCATCTAAATCAGTATTACCATTTTCTACATGGAGAACGTGCCAACCATAAGCCTCAAAACGCTTAGAAACATCTTCAGTAAAAGCTATGTCCGTTGAACCATCGATAGAGATATGGTTATCATCATATAAAGCGATGAGTTTACCTAAGCCCCAATGTCCAGCTAAAGAAGCGGCTTCTCCAGAAATACCTTCCATATTACAACCATCACCGAGAATAACATAGGTGTAATGATCGATTAAAGTACAGTCTGGTTTGTTATATTTTGCCCCTAAATGAGCTTCAGCTAAAGCCAAACCAACACCATTAGCGATACCTTGTCCGAGAGGACCAGTTGTAACTTCAACACCAGCAGTAACGAAGTTTTCAGGATGTCCGGGGGTTTTAGATTTCCACTGACGGAATTGTTTAATATCATCAATGCTAACGCTATCATATCCAAATAAGTGTAATAATGAATATTGAAGCATAGAACCATGACCAGCAGAAAGCACAAATCTATCTCTGTTAATCCACTGGGGATTTTTGGGATTAAATTTCATGAATTGATCCCATAACACAAAAGACATGGGAGCCGCGCCCATAGGTAAGCCGGGGTGTCCAGATTTTGCTTTTTCTACCCCATCAATGGAGAGAAAACGAATAGCATTGATGCAGAGTTCTTGAATAGATTGGGTTGCAACCACCATAATGAATTTTTTTGACTGAATTTAACTAAATATAAATGTTTGAACAATTACAAATTATTTTCTCATTGTTGAGTAGAGATAGCAAGAGTTCTTAAATTTTCCTATTCAATTTCGTGATTAGTAAAGTGTAAGAGTAAAGGTTATTTCCGATTTAAAAGTAATATTAGCATTTAAAAAAGTGGGCATTGCCCACCCTACAATTAATTATCTGCTCCTTCTATGGGTGCAAATCCTTGACGTTGTATATTTTCTGTCACTACTCTTGGTTCTAAAAATTGTAACAGATAATCAGGACCTCCTGCTTTTGAGCCGACTCCTGATAACTTAAAGCCTCCAAAGGGTTGACGAGCAACGATCGCTCCTGTAATACCACGATTAATATATACATTGCCCACCTCAAATTCTTTGTAAGCTCGATCAATGTGGGCTGGAGTACGAGAATATAAACCACCAGTCAAAGCGTAGTCTGTGCCGTTGGCTATATTTAAAGCATGATCAAAATTGTCTGCTTTGATTACTGCTAATACAGGACCAAAAATCTCTTCTTGGGCAATAGTGGCATTTTCTGGAATATCAATTATGACGGTGGGAGATACAAAATAACCATTTTCAGGAATAGGCACTTGAATGGCTAATTTACCTTCTTGTTTACCCTGCTCAATATACTCTAAAATGCGTTTTTGGGCAGTACCATCGATAACAGGACCTACTTTCGTGCTAGGATTTTTAGCCTCACCTACATTAAGAGATTTTACTCCTTCCACTAAACGCTCGACAAAGGTATCATAGACGGTAGAAACTACTATTACACGACTACAAGCGGAACATTTTTGACCACTAAAACCAAAAGCTGATTGTATTACTCCAGCTACAGCTTGATCTAAATCAGCACTTTCATCGACGATAATACCATTCTTACCCCCCATTTCGGCAATGACTCGTTTAAGGTGTTTTTGCTTAGGTTGCAATATCGCTGCATCAGCATAAATTTTACAACCTACTTCCCTTGAGCCGGTAAATGCGATAAGGTGAATATCGGGATGTTTAACGAGATAATCGCCAATAACCGAACCTTTACCCGGTATATATTGGAAAACCCCTTCTGGAATACCTGCTTCTATTAAAATTTCAGCAATTTTTGCTCCAATTACCGTGCTAGTAGCGGCTGGTTTAAGTAAGGCACAATTTCCTGCAACTAAAGCGGCGACTGTCATACCAGTAGAGATAGCAAAAGGAAAATTCCAAGGAGAGACGATTAAGGCAATGCCACGAGGTTGATAAAAATAGCGATCATTTTCTCCTGCTACGTCATAACTATAACCTTGATCAAGCCTTTCCATTTCATCAGCATAATAACGACAAAAATCAATAGCTTCTGATACTTCAGGATCACCTTCTTTCAATATTTTACCAACTTCATAGCACATCCAAGCAGTTAATTCATGGCGTTTTGCTTCCATTATATCCGCCGCTTTTCGCAAAATATCAGCTCGTTGTTTAGCGGGGGTTTTACTCCATGTTTTAAAGGCTTCTTTTGCGCTATTCATCGCTTCGTCAGCTTGGGAAAGAGAAATTAAACCAATTTTGCCGACTATTTCTGAAGGATTAGAAGGATTAACCGAGTCGATATATTCATCGGTTTCGACGTATTTACCATTAATCAAAGGTAAGTAGATTTTGCCTAACTGATTGTGTACTATAGTTAACCCTTGTCGAGCTTTACTTAAGTTAGATTCTCGTCCATAATCAGTATCTGGTGAGCCTTGAAAAACCCCCCTTAATCCCCCCTTGGCAATGGGGGAAACTGTATCTAAATCATCCTTCGCAGAGGAAACAACTGCATTTAAGCCTTCCTTTGTAAAGGAGGTTGGGGAGCTTACACTGGGAGGTGCAACTAATTCTTCTATGGGCTTTTCTTCTGAATTTTGACGTAAAAAGGAGCTATTAGCGGTATTTTCGAGTAAACGACGGATAAGATAAGCCATACCCGGTAATAACTGCCCATAGGGTGCATAAACCCTAACTCTATGCCCTCTTTTGACGATCGCCCTAGCTAAAGTTTCTCCCATGCCATAAAGTATTTGACATTCAAATTTACGTTGAGGGATTTTGAGGGTTTCTGCAATAGCGATGGCATTTGCTTGAGTGCGTACGTTATGAGAAGCGATGGCTGCGTTTAAATAGTCGTGATTTTCGAGGAGAAGACGAGTTAATTTTTCATAATTAATATCTGTTTCTGGTTTTTGGTTAAATACCGGTTGATTCCAATGATTTTGCTTCGATTTAATGGTTTCTTGATCCCAATATGCACCTTTAACTAGACGGATAGTAATGGGATTACCCCGTTTTTTTGCCCAATTAATCCAACCTTTTAAGTCTGCTTCCGAATCACGCAAATAGCCTTGTAAAGTAACGCCAATATCGGTGCGTGTCTTAAATTCTTCTTCCATCAACAACTCTTGTAAAATGGAAATAACTACATCTTTGTAAGCGTACTGCTCTATATCAAAATGTACCGCCGTATTATAATTTTGAGCGTGTCTTAATAAAGTACGAATGCGATCGCAAACTTTAACTTTACCACCTTCAGGATCAATCGGGTCAAATTGAGAGTAAAATGCGGTTAACTTGACGGAAACTTGAACTTTAGGGAGATTTTCCCCGTCAGCAGTATCAATTTCGGGAATATTTGCCCATTTTTGAGCTTGATTACTCAATTGAGTGATTAATTCAAGGTAATTTTGGAGATAAGATTCTGCTTCCCCTTCAGTAATAACCGCTTCTCCTAACAAGTCGATAGAAAAGCACATTTTTTCCTTGCGCATTTTTTCTACCGCTTTAATTACCTCTTTGATGGTTTCTCCTGAAATGTATTTATAAGCTAAGGTTTCCACCGCTTTAGTAATAGTTGAAGAAGCAAGTTGAGCGGGAATAGAGTTAGCTTCGGTAAAATTAAGTAAAGTTTTCAATTCATTGGGTAATTCAACTTCTTCCGCCGTGAGATATTGTTGTAAATGACGCATAATCTCAGACTTGCTTCTCAATGCAGGTAACGCATCAATGAATCTAAACAATTGTACCCTCAAACCGGGGTTACTCATTGTCCAATTCATGAGTTTATCATCGAACTGTGCTTGTTCTTTCAACTGACTGAAAATATTGCCTTTTTGCCTTGTGGCTTCGATTAACTCTTTGGCGATCGCTTTTGTTGAATCTTCGTAGGATAATGTAGAATTAGCGGAAGCAATCATAAATTTGACCTAATAAATATAGTAAAATATCTTTAATTTTGTCCTGATAATCGAGTGCTAAAATGCTGATGTTGCATAACATTAAGAGTTTTTTAGCCTTACTATTTTATCATATTTAGAAAATTTATTACTAATTCGGCTTTGGTGAAAAAAGTGTCAGGTGTCGGGTGTCGGGTGTCAGGTGTCGGGTGTCAGGGGAAATGCAAACTGTCAATTTATCATAACTACTGTAGAATAGCTACTATGTTCTTTAACAGGGGAATTTATTATGAATTTAATTTTAAAATTAATCCCAAATTATGATGATTATTCAAAATAAGTATAAATCAAAAAATAATGATAATTTATACACTTAAATACTGTTGATGAGAACAAGTTGCTATGATAGTTTTATCATTTAAAATTTCTCCATAAACTCCTTTTGTCATCCCTCTTAATTGTTTTAACTTATTAATAGAAGAAATACAATCACAACCAAACATTTTGATCGCTGAATCACTTTCTTCCTCAGTAAAATTGAGAATAAAATGACCATTTGCATTTTTCTCTAAATCAAGTTTTTCGTCAATTTCTATTAAATCTGGACTCAAAATAGTTATCGTAATCCCTTGATTTTCAGATGCTCTTACTGGTTGAGTTTGACAAATATTCAAGAAAAAAGCAGCTAATATAACAGGATTCCATAGTAAACATAATTTAAGAATTTGATTGGTTTTCATGGGCAAAACTTTACTGATTATCATGGTTGAACTAATGTTTATTTATCTTATTCAATAATTCTTAAAAATGTCAAGCTATCTGTTTAGTTTCTGATAGTAATTAACCTCTAATTAGGGTTTGCTGAATAAATCAGAAAGCTATTAAAATCAAGGCTTGGGGCATCGTTAAGTTAATAAAAAAGTGCGTAGTTTTAGGCATTTTTGCTCAAAAAACAGGGTAGTATTATACAGTTACAAACTCTAATTTCA
>NZ_JBGSUU010000045.1:0-28569 GCF_041753295.1 Geminocystis sp. | reverse complement strand
CAAAGATGATTTTGCTTTCCTTTTTTAATTCCATTTTTGTGAATATGTTTAGACCCGCACTCTGGACATTGTATCATTTTTTTATTTTTGATAATTTGACCCCTTTATCTAAAAATCATACCTTAATTCAGCAACGCCATTTAATTATCTTATCTGGTGTACCAATATCTGGATTACTGTCTTCTCCTGATGTTTTAAATGCTTTAAAATCAATCCAAATTTCTTCTTTTAAATCATTGAAGTCAAAAAATGTTCTTGCATCCCAAGGATTTTTTGTGTTTCCTTTTGGTGCTGATTCTGAATTTTTTAAATATTGATGATTAATTGTATATTCAACAAAACGATCTTCTAACCAATCACTTATTTCTGCACCAGCTCTCGATTTTGCGGAAATATTAAGAGTTTGATTATTGTCAATAATATCAATAATAACTTTATCAATTTCATTTTTGATTAAATTTTCTAACTCTTTAATTTCCACTTAAAAAATATTCCCCCATTAATTATATTTGTCTTTATTTTAATATATTTTTGAACATATAAAAATCCCCCTAAAAAGAGGGATAAAAGGCGATTAATTACTCATTCCTAATTCCTAATTATTTATTAGCTTCTAGTCTTTCTTCGAGTTTGGCAATATCGAGTAAGGTTTTTAGTAAGGAATCAGGGTTTAAACTCATGGAGTCAATGCCTAATTCCACTAAGAAACGGGCAAATTCAGGGTAATCGCTGGGCGCTTGTCCACAAATACCAATTTTACGGTTATTACGTTTCGCTTTTTCAATTACCATTGCTACCATATCTTTAACGGCTTGGTTGCGTTCATCGAAAATATGTGCTACTAATGAGGAATCTCGATCGAGTCCTAAAGTTAATTGAGTAAGATCATTTGAACCAATAGAAAAACCGTCAAAGATTTCGCTAAATTGATCCGCTAAAATAACGTTACTAGGAATTTCGCACATTACATAAACTTGTAAGCCGTTTTCACCCCGTTTTAAGCCGTGTTTTTCCATCTCTGCTAATACTCGGCGACCTTCGTAGGGAGTACGACAGAAAGGAATCATCGGGATTACGTTAGTTAAACCCATGTCATCACGCACCCGTTTAAGGGCTTTACACTCTAAACCATAAGCATCACGGTAGTTTTCATCGTAGTAACGAGACGCACCACGCCAACCAATCATAGGGTTTTCTTCTTTTGGTTCAAAATCTGTGCCTCCCAAAAGGTTCGCATATTCGTTAGATTTGAAGTCCGACATACGAACTACTACAGGATTGGGATAGAAAGCGGCTGCAATCGTACCCACCCCTTGAGCGACTTTATCCACGAAGAAATCAGCTTTATTTTGATAGCCTAAAGTTAACTCTGCAATCTCTTTTTTAGCCGTTTCGTCGGTTAATTCATCGAATTTCATTAAGGCTAAAGGATGCGCTTTAATTTGATTAGCGATAATGAACTCTAAACGAGCTAAACCAACGCCATCGCAAGGAATAGAGGCTAATTTGAAGGCTTCTTCAGGATTACCCACATTCATCAAAATTTTGGTGCGAGTTTTCGGTAAATTGTCCAGTTGAGTTTCGATGATGTCGAAGGGTACTAAACCTTCATACACTCGTCCTTCTTCCCCTTCCGAACAAGAAACAGTAATATCTTGACCTGTTTTAAGCATACCCGTAGCATTCCCACAACCAACGATGGCTGGAATACCCATTTCACGAGCGATAATTGCGGCGTGACACGTGCGCCCACCTTGGTTAGTGACGATGGCACTGGCTTTTTTCATAATCGGCTCCCAATCAGGATCAGTTTTGTTAGTTACAAGCACTTCACCCGCTTTAAACTCACCAATTTGATGCACATTAAGGATAACACGAGCTAAACCTTGACCGATCATTTCACCTACAGCGCGCCCCGTAATAAGTATTTCACTTGTACCTTTTAGTTTATAGTCACGGAGGACACTACTAGATTTTTGTGATTGTACCGTCTCTGGACGGGCTTGGACGATGAATAATTGACCTGTTTGACCATCTTTTGCCCATTCAATGTCCATAGGGCTATTTTGACCCCGTTTTTCACTGTAATGATCTTCGATAATACAAGCCCAACGAGCAAGGGTTAAGGCTTCTTCATCGGTGATGGAATATTGCAAACGCTCAGATTCCGACACAGGAACGTTTTTGACTTGTTTCCCACCGCCTAAGTCATACACCATTTTGACTTCTTTCGAGCCAAGACGTTTATTTAAAATAGGTTTGAAGCCCTGTTTTAGGGTAGGTTTGAAGACGAAAAATTCATCAGGATTGACAGCACCTTGTACCACGTTTTCACCCAAACCGTAGGCAGAAGTAACAAAAGCCGCATCTTTAAAACCTGTTTCCGTATCGATGCTAAACATAACCCCTGATGAGGCTAAGTCTGAGCGTACCATTTTTTGGACACCCACCGAGAGGGCGACTTCAAAGTGATCAAAATTCTTTACTGTACGATATGATATAGCTCGATCAGTAAAAATTGAAGCAAAACATTTATGACAGGATTCTAGGACATTTTTGACACCGTGAACATTTAAGTAAGTTTCTTGTTGTCCTGCAAAACTAGCGTCGGGCAAGTCTTCCGCCGTTGCAGATGATCTGACAGCTACATCCGTATCATAAGAGCAACTACGCAAACGCATCATTTCTTCTTCATCATCCGTAGTGCAGAGATTAGGATTATTACCATAGCGTTGACAAAGTTTGAAATAAGCCTCAGAAATAGCCAAATCTAACTCTTTTGGGAAAGGGGTATTTAATACCAATGCCCTAGCTTGTCGCCCAACGGCTTGTAAATTAGGTAAATCTTCTACATCTAAATGAGCAAAAATCTTGCGTAATTGAACTTCTAAACCTGCTTTTTTAACAAAGTAACGATAAGCGTAAGCAGTGGTAGCGAATCCTGTAGGTACATTAACACCTTTAGCGGTCAATTGTTGGATCATTTCTCCTAAAGAGGCATTTTTACCTCCTACCATCGGCACGTCTTCGATACCGACTTCTTCAAACCACAAGATGAATTTTTCTTGTTTGGTTGTAGCGTTAATTTTTTCTGGAGCGGTATTTACCATAATAATTAATCTCCTTAATCATATAATCTAAAAGAGTCTAAAAATAATTGACTTAATATCATATTTTCGGTAAGTTTATAATTAACTTAATCTTTATTTAAGATTCATTTCTTCAGGATAATAAATATTAAGAAAAAATAAAAATACTTAGGTAATAGCTTAATAAAATTAGTAATTACAGGTCTTAACTGCTACTAATCTTGTTAAGATTTAATTAAGATCTACTTGATTTTTTTGACAGCTTTTTTTTCTAAAATTATTTATCTAAATCTAATTTTATTAAAGCAGATATTATGAAGGGATCAATTATTTTGATAGAAAACTTAACGAATCTTTGCAAAGATTTAACTTTGACTGTTTAAAATAACCATGCTTAAAACTCTCCTGAAAAAGTATCAGTGATGAGAGTAGATTTTTGTTCTTGTATTGGGTGTTAGGTTTAATATTACGATATTTTTTTTGACAATTTATATAAATTATTCTTAAATTCCATAGACATTTATAGTTGACTAGAATCTAAACTTTGTGCTTCTTCGTTACTTATGGGTAAATGTAAACCACATTCTTGTTTAACTCCATGAAAACGGGTGTCTCTTTCATTATCATCATCAGCAGTGAGGGGACGACTTGAATGCCAATCACCTACAGAAACATAACCTTGATCAAAATAAGGATGATAGGGTAAGTTATATTTTGTTAAATATTGATAAATATCTTTAGAAGTCCAAGTTAATATAGGTAAAATTTTATATTGCTCACCCTGTTGATTAACATAATCTAATTTTTGACGAAATACCGTCTGATTTTGTCTTAATCCTGCTAACCATGCTTTGGCTTCTAAATCTTTTAATGCCTTTTGCATGGGTTCTACTTTTCTGATACGATCATATAAATTCAGGGAATCTAAATCTTTTTGTTGCCATAATTTTCCGTAAATAGCCTCCATTCGAGCAGGAGAAAGTTCAGATTGATATACTTTTAAATTGAGATTAAGTCTATCAGTTAATTGTTGAGCAAAAATATAAGTTTCTTTTGGTAAATAACCTGTATCCACCCAAATGATAGGAATATCAGGGACAATTTGAGTAACGAGGTGTAACATCACTGCTGCTTGAATACCAAAACTGGTACTCATGATTAAATGTTGATCAAATTCTTGACTAGCCCATGTTATTATTTCTTCTGAGTTTGCGGTGGCTAAATTTTCATTAATGAGATCGAGATCGAGATAAGAGTTAGATAATTGATACACTGCTTTTATGGATGATTCTTGAAAAGATGAAATACTATTAGACACTGTCATCATTAGACATCTCCAAAATAAAAATAAACTTAGAATAAGTATTTATAGAGATAACTTGATGAATCAACTTTTAGAATATATCAATAATAACCCAAAAGAAACAAAAAGAATAATTGGTATTGCCTACCCACAGTTTAAACAACTAATGGAAAATAACATAAAAATTAACCCTAATAAAAAAAAGCAATTTCTGCGGATAAAAAATTATTAATTAAAGATAGTGGTGGAAGAAAAAATGTCTAAAACCTGAAGATAAAATTCTTTTAACCTTATATTACCTCAGTTCGATGCTTTCAATATCAGATTTAGGCAGTTTTAGAGATTATTTAAGTAGTTGAGTAGGTTGCGATCGCATTATCAAAATGAATGGAAAAAGCGAAAAAGATATTGGGGATGGAGTAGCAGTAGAAGCCATGGGAGAAAGAATGAATAAAATTCAGAAGAAATAATCATAAATCAATAAAAGCGATCCTATCTTAATTTATACTGAATTTTAAATTTAATTAGCGAGAAATATAAATATTTTCAATAGAAAATAATGAAAATAAATTCCCGTACTTTCAAGTTTATAATTTATTTAGTCAGTGTTGCTTTACTTATTATCCTTATCCAATTAGGTATTCCTAAATCTACAAATAATTATCAAAAACTAACGGTTTTAAAAGAAATTCCACCTCAAGCGCAACAAGTAAAAACGGGAATTTATGTCATGAATGTATATGATCTCAATGCCTCTAGTAATACTTACTATGGTGATTTTTATGTTTGGTTTAAATGGAAAGGAAAAATTAATCCCATCGAAAATGTAGAATTTGCTAACGGAGTTGAAGATTGGGGAACAGTATTAACACCTGTTTATGAAGAAATACAAACATTACCCGATGGTAGTTTTTATCAAGTATTAAGATTAGAAGGTAGATTTACTCAACCATTCTCTTTTCAAAATTATCCCTTAGATCGAGAACATTTAAACATATTATTAGAAAACTCAGTCTATACGATAGATCAATTAGTTTATGTTGCTGATCAAGAACAATCTGGATACTCTGATAGTCTAAACCTTCCGGGATGGAAAATTCAGAATTTTGAATTATTAAGTTTAGTTCGTCAATATAATACTAATTTTGGCGATATACGCTTAACCGATACCACTCAACATTCTATTTTGCAATACTCGTTAAATATATCTCGACCCGTCAGCTTTTTTCTTTGGAAACTTTTATTACCTCTTGTCATTGTTGTTGCTACGGGCTGGGGATCTTTACTGTTAAATCCTGAAAATATAGACTCTCGAATTACTTTACCCGTAACAGCTTTATTAACGGCTGTTTTTCTTCAACAAAGCTATTCAGCTTCTTTACCTGAAGTTGGTTATCTCGTTCTCCTTGATAAGATTTATGTTATTACTTATGTTCTAATCTTTATCTCTATCATAGAAGCCATCGTAACTGCAGAATGGATTAGAGAAGAAAATTCAGAAAATTATTCACGAATTACTCGACTTGATCATCTGCTTTTAGGGTTTCAAATCTTCACTTTTGGTATAACCATATTAGTATTAATTTGGGTTAGTTATGTAAGCTAAAGTTATTTTAAATACCATTGAAAATTATCTATAAATTAAAACTTATTTTCAAAAAGTCCTTTTAAAATGCAAATTATGAATATAGTAAATTTATTTTCTGCAAATAATAAAAATTTTGTGACTAAACATACAAATTTCCTCATAGCAAAGGTTTTAAATATGTACATCAAACTTAACAAATATTCAGATAAATCAAAAAAACCATTAAAATATGTCTCAAGTATCCAGACGCAAGTTTATTTACACGGCCGGAATTACTGCTGTAGGTAGTGCTATCCTTCATGGTTGCACCAGTGGAGGTAATCAACAACCCACCACAGAAACTACTCCCCCTTCTACCACGAATACCACACCAGCCACTGGAGATGGACCAGAAGTAACTACCGCCAAACTTGGTTTTATCGCTTTAACTGACTCTGCACCGCTAATTATTGCTAAAGAAAAAGGCTTTTTTGATAAATATGGCATGACAGGAGTAGAAGTACTTAAACAAGCATCTTGGCCAGTAACTAGAGATAATATTGAATTAGGTTCAGGGGGCGGTGGTATTGATGGAGCACACATTCTTACACCCATGCCTTATCAGATGACATTAGGTACTATCACCAAAACAAAACAACCAGTACCAATGTATATTTTGGCACGATTAAATACTAATGGTCAAGGAATTTCCGTAGCTGATAAGTATAAAGATCTAAAAGTAGGGCTTGATAGTTCAGCTATGAAAGATACTTTTGCCAAAGCGAAAGCCGATGGGAAACAGTTAAGTTGTGCCATGACTTTTCCCGGTGGTACTCATGATTTATGGATGCGTTATTGGTTAGCGGCTGGGGGTATTAACCCTGATACAGATGTTTCAGTAGTTCCCGTACCTCCTCCCCAAATGGTGGCAAATATGAAAGTTAGTAATATGGAGGCTTTTTGTGTAGGTGAACCTTGGAATGCTCAGTTAGTTAACCAAAAAATTGGTTTTACTGCTTTGGTTACAGGTGAATTATGGAAAGATCATCCAGAAAAAGCCTTCAGTTTGCGCAAAGATTGGGTTGATGCTAATCCTAAAGCCGCTAAAGCTTTATTAATGGCAGTATTAGAAGCACAACAATGGTGTGATCAACCAGAAAATGTTGAAGAAATGTGTCAAATTGTTTCTCAAGATAAATGGTTTAAAGTACCTTTTGAAGATATTATCGGACGTTCTAAAGGTACTATTGATTTTGGTAACGGTAGGGTAGAAGAAAATTTCCCTCAAGCTATGAAATTTTGGAGAGATAACGCTTCTTATCCTTTCAAAAGTCATGATTTATGGTTTTTAACTGAAAATATCCGTTGGGGTTATATTCCAGCCGATACTGACACAAAAGCGTTAGTAGAGCAAGTTAACCGTGAAGACTTGTGGAAAGAAGCCGCTAAAGAATTAAAAGTAGCAGACGCACAAATTCCTGCAAATTCTTCTCGTGGAGTAGAAACTTTCTTTGATGGTACAAAATTTGATCCTGAAAATCCTAAAGCCTATTTAGATGGATTAAAAATCAAAAAAGCGTAAAAAAATGAGGAATGAGTAATTATTAATTAGTAATTGGTAATTATTCTCCTTTTCAATTAAGTACATTTTCTTTTAGTTATTTATCTATAAATATAAAATAAATATTATGATTTCAAAAACTCAAAAACCATCAAAAGGGGCTAATATTTTAAATTCTATTCTCTATTCTCAAAACAGCAGAAAAATAGTTGCTCCATTAGTTGCCTTATTTATTTTATTAGCAATTTGGCAAATATTATGTTCAGGAGAAACGCCTAATTTACCCGCACCAACTACGGTAATAAAAGAAACATGGGATCCTTATATTATTGATCCATTTTTTAATAATGGCGGTACAGATGTTGGTTTATTTTGGCAACTTTTAGCTAGTTTAAAACGGGTAGCTATCGGCTTTTCTTTGGCTACAGTAGTGGGTATTGCATTAGGTATTTTAATCGGTGCAAATCGTCTTGTTTATTCTGCTTTAGATCCCATTTTTCAAGTATTAAGAACTATTCCTCCTTTAGCGTGGTTGCCTATATCTTTAGCGGCTTTGAGACAATCTGATCCTTCTGCTATTTTCGTTATTTTTATTACCGCAATTTGGCCTATTATCATCAATACCACCGTTGGAGTTCAACAAATTCCTCAAGATTATAATAACGTTTCTAGGGTGTTAAAATTATCAAAAATGGAATACTTTTTCAACATCTTATTTCCTTCTACTGTACCTTATATTTTCACAGGCTTAAAAATTGGTATTGGCTTATCTTGGTTAGCAATTATTGCCGCAGAAATGTTAGTAGGTGGTGTGGGCATTGGCTTCTTTATTTGGGATGCTTATAACAGTTCAAAAATGAGTCAAATTATTATTGCTTTATTCTATGTCGGAATCATCGGTTTATTATTAGATAGATTAGTTAGTTTTGTTGCTAGTTTAGTTGTACCTGAAGAACAAAAATAGTGAATAGTTGATACTGAATAATTAATAGTTGATAACTCATAGTTATTTATTTCCTAATTCTTAATTCTTAATTCTTAATTCTTAATTCCTCATTCCTAATTATTGTTAAACTATGCAAAATTTTATTGAAATTGATCATGTTGACAAAATTTTTCCCCTTGCAAATGGCGGAGAATATATCGCTTTACGCAACATTAATTTGAAGATCGAAAAAGTAGAATTTATCTCTTTAATTGGTCATTCTGGTTGCGGTAAATCCACTCTTTTAAATATGGTGGCTGGTTTATCTAATGCTACTCATGGCGGTGTTATTCTTGAAGGTAGAGAAGTAACTGAACCCGGTCCTGATCGCATGGTAGTATTTCAAAATTATTCTTTATTACCTTGGTTAACGGTACGGCAAAATATCGCTTTAGCGGTTAACCGTGTCATGAATCACTATCCCGAAGCGCAAAGAAAAGCTATTGTTGAGGAAAATATCTCCATTGTCGGTTTAAAACACGCTGCTAATAAGAAACCGGGGCAACTTTCGGGCGGTATGAAACAAAGGGTTGCGATCGCTCGTGCTTTATCAACTAAACCAAAAGTATTACTATTAGACGAACCCTTTGGAGCTTTAGATGCTTTAACTAGGGGAAATTTACAAGAAAGTTTGATGCGCATTGTTCAAGAGAATCAAGTTACTTGTATCATGGTTACTCATGATGTGGATGAAGCATTATTATTATCTGATCGCATTGTAATGTTAACTACGGGACCAGAAGCTCATATAGGGCAAGTATTAGAAGTACCGATCCCCCGTCCCAGACAACGGCTAGAAGTGGTAAATCACCCCAGTTATTATGGACTGCGTAACGAAATGGTTTACTTTCTCAATCAACAAAAACGCTCGAAAAAAGTTGGTGCAGTTACCGTTAATAAAGAAGTTATCCCCCGTAATGGCTTGGAAAAAATCAACCTCGATATTGGTTTTATTCCTTTAACTGACTGTGCACCGTTAATTGTAGCTAAAGAGAAAGGTTTTTTTGAGAACCACGGTTTAGAACAAGTGAACCTTATTAGAGAACCATCATGGCAAGAATTGGCTAGAGGAATTGCTGACGGGCGTTTAGATGCAGCTCAAATGGTGGCAGGAATGCCTTTAAGTATGACATTAGGTGCAGGAAATAATATTTCTATTCCTATTATTACTTCAATGGTACTTAGTCGCAACGGTAACGCCATTACATTAGCCAAAAAATTTCGAGAAATGGGAGTTACTAACCTGACACAATTAAAAGAAGCTATTAACACAGCTCCCGATACAGTTCATACTTTTGGTATTGTCCACCCTGCTTCTATGCACAACTTACTGCTGCGTTACTGGTTAGCTTCAGGAGGTATAGATCCCGATCAAGACGTTAATTTAACCGTCATTCCCCCCCCTCAGATGGTCTCTAATCTTAAAGCAGGTAATATTGATGGTTATTGTGTGGGTGAGCCTTGGAATAGTCGTGCAGTACTAGAAGATTTAGGTTATGTCATTGCTACAGACTTAGATATTTGGGCGGGACATCCTGAGAAGGTTTTAGGGGTAAAAGAAGATTGGGTAGAAAAACATCCTCAAACTCATATCGCTTTAGTTAAGGCTTTGATTGAGGCTTGTGAATATTGTGATGATCGCCGTAACCGTGAAGAAATTGTCGAATTACTAAGTCGGGAAGAATATTTGAATATGTCGATGGAATATATCCGCCCTGGTTTTGTCGATGACTATAATTACGGTACAAAAATTGAGCCTTTATTGAGATTTAACCAATTTTATGTCAATAACGCCAATTATCCCTCAAGGGTAGAAGGGTTATGGATTTTAACTCAATTAGCCAGATGGGGTTATACCGATTTCCCCCGTAATTGGGTTGAAATTCTCGAACGAGTACGCCGTCCAGATTTATTCAATGAGGCTTGTCGTCAGTTAGGTATTCCTGATATGGATAGCGAACCTCAAAACTTACAACTATTTGACAAGATGATCTTTAATGCAGATGATCCCGTTGGCTATTTAGAAAGGTTATCTATCCGCCGTGATTATAAGGTTTCAGAGATTTTAATTGATAGCCCCCCAGCCCCCAATTCTGGAGGAGTAAGACAATAAGTTCAAGTCCTCATATTTGGGGATTTAGGGGAATTTAGGGGAATTTTACTAATAAATACAATAAAAATTATGCAAAGTTTAATGAATACAGAAAATAACAAGACTAATATCTTAGAAAAAACTGCTTTCTTACATATTCAAGAAGTTTCCAAAGTATATCCTACTAACAACGGTGATTATGTCGTTTTAGATGGTGTCAATCTTACTGTCAATGAAGGAGAATTTGTCTGTATTATTGGTCATTCTGGTTGCGGTAAATCCACACTTTTAAATATGATTTCTGGTTTTAATCAACCTACCACTGGCACAGTAAAACTTAAAGATCGTATTATTGCAGAACCAGGTCCTGATCGTATGATGGTTTTTCAAAATTACTGTTTATTGCCATGGAAAAATGCTTTTGATAACGTTTACCTTGCTGTTAATGCCGTTTATCCCCATAAAAATCAGCAAGAAAAATTAATCATTGTCGAGCAACATTTAGCTATGGTTGGTTTAACCGAAGCAGCGAAAAAAATGCCCCATCAATTATCTGGTGGTATGAAACAACGAGTTGCCATCGCTCGTGCTTTAGCTATTCGCCCTGAAATATTAATTTTAGATGAGCCTTTTGGCGCTTTAGATGCTATTACTAAAGAAGAATTACAGGAAGAATTATTACAAATTTGTCGAGAGTATAATTTAACCGTAATGATGATTACCCACGATATAGATGAAGCCTTATTTTTAGCAGATAGACTCGTTATGATGACTAACGGCCCTAGAGCAAAAATTGGCGAAATCCTTAATATTCCTTTTTCTCGCCCTCGTAATCGGACACAAATCACAGAAGATCCCCGATACTATGAATTACGCAACTATGCTTTAGATTTCTTATTTAATCGTTTTGCTCATTCCGAAGATCCAGAGGATGATAATATTGAACTAGAATCTCAAAATAATAAACTCAAAATTGCAGGTATTGTGGGCGGTTTATTAGTAGCCGCCATAGCAGGATTTACTCTATTACAATCTTTTGGCAATAATAGCGGACAATCACCCAATAAGACAGAACAAATTAGTAATTAAAATCTATTCAATAAAACTTTTGATGATTATACTTGACTAATTTAACAAAAATAAGTTATAATTGTGAGTTATGAGCTTTTGCGGATGTGGCGGAATGGTATACGCGCACGCTTGAGGTGCGTGTGGGCTTAGCCCTTGCGAGTTCGAGTCTCGCCATCCGCATATTCAAACCAAAATAAAACCTCAACTGTACAGTAACAAATTTGTACAGTAACAAATTATTTGTCATCGGTAACAGATTAGTGTCGTCTTAACAAATTAAATGACGTGATCACAAATTAGTGTCGTCAAAGCAGATGGCGAGACTCGCTTTCAATTCTCACAGAGAATCCTTTCTCGATCGAAAGTGATTTGCTAACCGCTATAGCAGTACACCTGCACCCTTATTGCTGGGAGTGCGCCTAGTTTCTCTATCTTTAGATAGACAGCATCAGGGCAAGTAGTTAGCAGGAGCAGAAAGCAAACTTCTTAGAAGAAGTAAACTACTCCTCATTTTTCATAGAACAGAGGTTGTTAAAACTTGATCTACGGCACTATTGACATTATAACTTTAAAAGGGAAATACGATCAATCGTTTTGTTTCGTCTTGATGACAGATCCTAACTAGGAGAGTTTCTAGTTCATAATAAAAGTGTTTCAATCCCTATAGAAGGTATTTTCTTATTTCAACATAGTTTGTAAGCAGAAAGGTGTCCCTTCTCCATCCTTTCAATCCCTATAGAAGGTATTTTCTTATTTCAACTGCCCTTAGTCAGAGTCCTTATAAAAGAAGGCTTGTAGAAGCAGTTTGCGTAAGCCACCCTTAAAAATACGAAAATTCTGATTTCTGATCAAATTTTGCATTTTCTTAAAACGCTATATCCCTTAATTGATAAGAGTTTCAGCGATTGCGTAAGGCTAAAACTTGAGTTTGTGTAACTCGTACATTTTAACTAACGCTTAAATTGGGATTCCTCCTTGATCGGAGGTGATTGGATAACCACTACATTGATACACCCAAACTCCTGTTGCTGGGAGTGCCCCTTGTTTCCGCACTTTATTCAGTGCGCAGCATCAGAGTGAGCAGTTATCAGGGACAGAAAGCAAACCTATTACTAGGTAAACTACCCCTCATTTTTCGCAGAACAGAGGTTGACAACAACTTGATCGGCGGCACGATTTCCCTTATTGTAACTTAAGAATTTGTCTTTGTGGGATTATTTTTGCGATCATTTTTCTGGGTACTCAATGCTAACTGTAATGCCTTATCGGTAAATTTTCCCTGTTTGGGTTGTTTGCCTTCCTCTACGACAATACCCAATTTAGAAGAAATTGCTTTGATATTATCAATCAATCTGCCATAACTCCATTGATGCACCTGTACACGATAATCCTGTGCATATTTTCGTTGCCCCTCCTTATATTCTGGGATTCTCTCCTCCGCCCTTGCTTGTATTTCTGCCTCAGTAATCGATCGTATCTGATTCAATCGAGGAACGATAATAGTTGACACTTGGTACTCTTCAGCGATTTGAAGAATGGATTTAGCAATGAGTCGATCGAGGTATTCACCCAGATTAGATTCCCCCTTTTGTTGAAAATTAGCTCTTTTCCTTGCTTTATGGTTTTGGTGATTCAATTTCTGTTTCTCATTTCGTCTTCTCCTGATTAGATGGTAGTCATCCCCCAATAATTGTTTGATATTACGATAGAGAATCACTTTATTGGTGCTGACATCCACAAGTGCGATCGTCACTGGTTCTTGTAAACCCATTGCCACACCGAGAAAAAGAGTCGGATTACCTTGATAAATAGGCTTACTAGGGCGAGGAAAAATATTATTAAGTCGGGCAAGAGTCGTCTGTTTCCGTTGAATAAACGCCTTTTGAGTATCAGTTAAATCCGTCTTTTCCTTCATCCTATCAATGAGATTTAGCACTTCCTCCTGCTTTTTTTGAGCAATGACTTGTGTACCTTCCACAGTCCAATAATCTGTATCAAAAGTACAATGTAAATAGAGTTTATGTTTATCCCACGACTCTCCTTTTCCATCATCTTCTTTCCAGATGATCATAGCAGAACGCAAGGTAAATAAAGCACTCGAAAACTGATCTTTACTGGCTTTTTTCAATTCCTGATCTTCATAAAAACGGCGAAAATAAGGAAGTTGACGAGAATCACAATAGATTTGAAAAATATGGTCACTCAAACCACTAAATTTAATACAAATACGGTTTTGCTCATTCAAACACCATTTTAAATCTTCATTGGTTTCATAAACGATAGGATAGGGAATGGATGGAGAATTTCGTTTCAATGCTGAAAACCAACTATTACTCTCACTGTCATCTACGGGCATCGTGTTAGAAGCAAGGATAAGAATTTGCAACCATTTTTCTCCCTCTAAATCTCTACTAGAAGGAATAGACATCTCAATCTGTCTTTTCAATCTCTGAATTTTGATCTCCAATTTCCGTTTTATCTTTTGATATTTTTCTTTTGTCTCAAGCCTATTTTTAGGAACGCTACAACCATTCTTAATTAGATAAACGATCGCATCTCTGATTTGAGAATCTTCTGTTTTTTGATACTGTTCAAATAAATAATTAGCAATACCTTCTGGAGTCGAAGTGGTGTCAATAGCCGCCAAAATCTTTTCTGCTTTATTTTTTAGTGCTTCCATTGAACCATCAAAAGATTTAAGAATTTCGCTATCGGGTTTTAACATCTCTAGCCAACGGATATTACCTTCTAGCTTAAATTGATTGATTCGTTGAACTTTGAACCAAGATTTGTAGATGTAGTCGATAATTTTACCAACAGAAGCATAAAACCGAGATGGTTGCCCTTGAAAACGAGAATCATTTTTTAGCTCTTGAATTTGTTGAGCAATAAAGTTTTTCGGCAGTCTTCCTTTCTCTCGCCATTGGGGAAAATCGGGATGATGTTTAATTCGGGTAAGGATTTCATTGATCAAAGGAGTATTTTTCTTGCTCATCAACAACCAGAGAAATTGACGAGTATCAGCAGAAGCGATTAAACGAGATTGAATAGTTACCTGAACCATCGCTTTACATAATTGTTTAATTGGACATATTTGTATAATAGCAAATTATTTTATAATTGTGAGTATGAAACAGGAACTATTTTTTAGTAGCAAAGATATATCACTAATCACAGGTTGTTCTCTCCGACAATTGCAGTATTGGAGGGATAAGGAGATTATTGTGCCTTTGATTATGGGGACAGGTACGGGAAAGACAATCTACTATTCTTTTGTGGAGTTGGTAGAGGTGTCGGTAATGGTATATATGCTGTCTGTTGGTTTGAATTTAGAGATGGTACAAAAAATCCTCAATGATTTGAGGGAAAAAGAGCCATCATTTACCGATGCGGACTTTAAGAAGCGTTTTATGGTGATTGCTAATGATGGTACTGTTGAGTTATTGCCTTATCAACGGGAGAAAGCGATCGAACTTCTGGAAGAGGAGAAGACGATCGTGCCTTTATGGTTAGATAAGGTTCATTCTAAGTTGAGCAGTATTTTAACTGTACCTGATTAGAATTATGATAGCTCTAAATTGGTTAAAGAAGATTGATAATTCTGTTGCTCTTGGGGTTGCCACCAATTATTTTCTGTTCCGTCAATGACACGATAGTCGATACCGATCGCCTGAAAATGTTTTTCAGCACATTTAATCTTCAGGGCTTCTTGGGCATATTGTAAATTTTCAATGTCTGTTCTTCCTTTCGTTTCTCGAACCAGTTGTAAGGTATGTTTTCCTTGTTCATCTCGACTGATAATTCCCCAGTCTGGGTTATAGTTACCCAATATTTTCGGTAGTCTGATTTTGAATTTGGGGGGAAATTTGAAGTAGAGAAATACTTGTTCTTTTTGATCTCGTAAACGGTTACTAACAAATCTTTCTTCTACGTCTGAATCTTTCTGCACTTTGTCGTATAGTCCATTTTCACCTGCCTCAATAATTTCTCTTTGAGGAAAGGTGGTAATTTCTGGGAAAATTTCTTCGACGTCATAATCACTGACGCTTTGATCTATGGAAAACTCGATATTGTCAATGATGTGTTGTCTCACAGTAGCTTTAATGGTATTGATGAAAATGCTAGTAAATCCTTCAGGATTCTTGAATACTTTTTGTTTTACTTCTTCTTTCAGACCTGCAAAAATAAGATTAAGGGTATGACGAGTCAGATAAGTTTGTTGGGATGCCCGATGAATTAAATTAAAGACAGGGTAGTTATCATTAAGGGTTTGTACGGTGTTGCTATCATGTACTTGACCTTTTTCACTTGTAAAGGTGAGAGGTTGATCAAGATTGATTTCGCTTTGTGCCTTTTCACCCAAAATAATTAGTGAATCTTCCCCTTTGTCTCTGATTTCGACAATTTTCTTCAATTCTCTTAAAGGGGAATGGTTTTCAATAATTTTATTCCAATGACTATTTGCCCTAGTATTTTTCTCAACGGTAATGGTTTGATCCAGAATTGTATGTTGATCATCTAAGATCTTACCTTGAGGTTCTGGAGATGTCGATCGTATTTTGACATGGATTTCTGCTTTGTCATTCTTGACTGATACTAAGGCAATTTCATACTCAGTGATAACGAATTTACCTCTACTCAAAACGATCTGAGGTTCAGGATATTGGGCAGAATCAAGTTTTTTAATACAATCGGCTACTAACTGATCGCTATCAATGTTGAAATGATAGTTTGTTTTTTGACAGAGTTTGTCCCAAAAAGATTTAAACTCTTGACTCTCAAAGAGGTGATTTCGGCGTTTTGCTTCACTTCTTTTGGCATTGGTAGGTTTAGGAGGTGCTTTTTCTCCAGCTTGTTCATATTCTTTTTGTAAAGTCTCTGCATATTTTTCATAACTATCGTTGGCGATGACTGTCAAGATATTGATATTCTCGTCTTGAATCCGATCGCCCTCCTGATTGACACATAACCTTAAACCCCTACCAATTTCTTGCCGTTTCTTAATTTCAGAGCGTGTCTGATTGAGGGTACAAATTTGAAAAACATTGGGATTATCCCACCCTTCTTTGAGGGTAGAATGGGCAAAAATAAAGGATACTGATTCAGAAAAAGATAATAACCGCTCTTTATCCTTCATAATGAGATTAAATGCTTCTTTTTGGGCTTCTGCGTCGTCTTTCTTCAGACTTTTATTCTCTTCTAAATCGATCGCCTCTTCCATACCCGTCTTACTTTTTTTCTTCGCAAAATATCCTTCCCTCACCCCTTCCGCCGAATATTTTTGAAAATGGGGAGAGGTTTGTTTAAGTCGATCGAATTCCTCATCAAAGATGGTTTTGATTAAACCTTTATCTGTCGTGTAGTTAGCGACTCTATCAATGAAAAATAAGGATAAGACTTTGATCCCTAATGGTAGTAATTGACTTTGTTTTTTGATATGTTCTTTGATTGTCTCTCGTATCTGATAACGGAAAATTTCGGGGCTAGATGGATCTAAATCTTCTTTCAGTTTTAGGATTAAGCCATTATCAAACTCAATAAATTCATTGCCTTTAGCAATACTGATTTCGGTGACAATAAACCCCTCTTTATATTCTTCTCGTTTCGTTTTCTTAAATAGATCATCCCCTTGTTTTAACTCGATGATACCCTCATTAGCAGTTCCCTTTTCATCAATCAGGGTTTTCACTTTGGCACAAATTGGATTACTACTGACTGATTCTAAAATCAAGACAGGCTTATTCCGATTTTCTGCTTCTTCGACTCCAATTACTTCGATTTTCTTAACGAGGTTTTGTTGGTAAGCATCTACTGGAGTTAAACGGTAAACTAGATTGGGCTTGATGCGGTGAGTGGCACTATAACGCAACGTCAACAGGGGATTAAGGGTACGGATAGCTTCCTTAGCTTTTTCGGTACTATCAATGCTCTGAGGCTCATCTAAGATTAAAATGGGCTTGGTTTGTTGAATATATTGGTAGGGTAGAAGTTCCCCCGAAAGTTTCTCACTTGGCTTGTAAAGATTATTATTATTGACTTTATTAAACGAGTCGTTAGTCATCACCATTATCTCAACAAAGTTAGAAGTGGCAAAGTTTTTCACTCGATTAATTTGTGAGCTATTGTAGGCGGTTAAATTAACTACAGGATTATCGTACAATGAGGCAAAGTGCTTATACATTATCTGAAAGGATTTTTTTACTCCCTCATAGATAGCTGTGCTAGGTACGATGATGATAAACTTCCGAAAACCATATCTTTTTGATAACTCATAAATAGTCCGCAAGTAAACGTAGGTTTTACCTGTACCCGTTTCCATCTCTACAGTAAAGCTGGGCGATCGCCACGAGTCGTAACTAATACCCTCTAGCATCATCCCCTCATCAACTTCTAAAGAGCGACTTTCTTCAAGGTTATTTTCCTCTTGAATGGCGATTAAATTCTCAAACAGCAACTCATCATAAATTACCTCGTCAGGGGGCAAATTAGGCACGATTTCCTCATCAAAGGCTTTGGAGGTGGATGTGTCTGATAACTTCCCTTGGAGATATTCAGCGATACCATAGTTATTTTGATAGTCTTCAAGGTTAGGTAAGTCTTGAAAGAGATTAACCACGCTATCGATCGACCTTAGTTGGTATTCTTGGTTAGGATCAAATTTAAAGGTTAGTTTTGCCATTTTATTCTCCTAAATTGTTTTCACGTTGCAACCGTCTTCTAACATCACTTTTTGTTGATCTGTGAGGGCATAATCAAGGCAAATAAAGCGATCGTCATCTTCAAGGAGTCTTACTTGTTGAATTGTCTCAATGGTTAACGTTTCATCTAGGCAGATAAATAATTTGTGTCCGATGTCTGGGTGTGAGATATGAGTAACTTGATTTGTGGTAAAGTCGGAGGCTTGAATAACTTTACTATCAAAGGGGAAGCCCTCCAAAAGTTGAATTTCGGTGATCACTTTTTCGGGTGTCCATCCTTCTAGGAAGGGGTTTTCTGTCTCTAATAATTCTTTTTGTAACTGTTGAGTGTTTGAGCCTTCATAATCCTTCCATATTTTCAGGTTAGATTGATCGAGCTTATACACTTTAAAGCCTAAGTCGGGTTTAGTGGTTATTCCATCTATTTGTCCTGATAATTCATCCTCAATCTTTTTGATTGCCCTACGGATTCTCTCTTTACCAATTTCGGCAATGTTTGTTGGTTTACCAAGATTTAAACAAAAATCATAACTCTCTTTATATTTTTTTTCATCTATGGGTTCAGGTATTTGTACACAGATAAACTTTCTATCTCCTCCGTCTTCTTTGTTCAATTCCATTACTGCTTGAACTGTTGTACATGAACCAGCAAAGAAGTCTAGGACAATATCTTCTGAACCGACTGATATACTTATCAAATCTTGCATTAAAATAAGTGGCTTTGGATTATCAAATACTTTTTTATTAAATATTTTTTTCAGATAAGTAGTTGCAGTGCTACTGCTATATTCTGGTTTATAAAATAAACTTTTGGGTTTTTTCGTTGGTAAATCTCCAATTTGAGGACGCTGTTTTTTATATATATTTTTTCCATTTCTACCATTAACAACAATAAGATTATATGGTTCACTCAAAATTTTTTGTTTACTCCAAGTCCAAGATAATTCTTCATTTTGTTCATTAATCGGAAATAATACATAATCACTTTGATTTTTTGGTTGATCGTTATCAGTTACATATATTTTATTATCATTGGTTATAAATACTGGAAACCATCCTTTAGGTCTTTTTTCTCTTGAAGCATCTTGACCTGTTCTTCTTAATGTATCTGCTTTTTTAAACAATCCATAATCATCTTGTAGCCAATCATCTATTTCTTCATCGTCAATTTTAAAATGTCCAAAAGAAAAAATCTCTTTCTCTTTGACATAAACAATAATATACTCATGAGTATCTGAAAATCCGTAACTATCGTTATTTCCTTTTAAATTCATAACTGTTGGAAGAACTGCGACAAAATTTTCTTCTCCAAAAATTTCATTACATAAAATTCTCAAATTATGTACCTCATTATCATCAATGGAGATAAAAATAACACCATCTTCCCTTAATAAATTTTTTGCCACCCTCAGACGGGGATACATCATACTGAGCCAATTAGCGTGAAAACGTCCGCTAGACTTAGGGTTACTCGTTAACAATTTTCCTTTTTCATCCACTTGTCCAGTTTTACGGAGATAGTCGGCTGTAGAGTCGCTATAATCGTCTGTGTAGATGAAGTCATTGCCCGTGTTGTAAGGAGGATCAATGTAAATCATCTTAATTCTACCTGCATAACTTTTCTGTAGCAGTTTCAATACTTCTAAATTATCACCTTCAATGAAAACATTGCCCGTTTTATCTTCATTGATACCCTCACCCTTCATGGGGATTAAAGTACCTTGACTTGCTTTAGTAGCGATTTTTCGAGCCTGTCGTTTTCCTGCCCAATTTAAGCCAAAATGTTCTACGGAGTCGTCATCTTCCCCTAACCCTAAAACTTCTCTTAACACATCAAAATCAATGTCACCATCTCTCACGGCTTCAGGAAACAAAGATTTTAATTGCTGAAGACGAGCTTCTTCTAGGTTGTAATTAGGATTGAGCTTTTCAACGGACATAGGCTAAAAGTGTTTAGGAATAAGCCTATTGTCGAATTATCAGGATCACTTGTCAATATTTTTTCTTTTTACCAAAAAAGTTAGATGATGATAATGTTCTAGTTTTATGACAGTATCAAGCAAAATAATGGCAAGTTTTGAATGGGATGAAAGTAAAAATAAAATTAATCAAGAGAAACATAATGTTTCCTTTGAATTAGCAGAATGGGCATTTTTTGACGAAAAGAGAATTATTATCAGGGATGCTAGTCACAGTGAGGAAGAAGAGAGATTTTTTTGTGTTGGTAAAGTCGGTGAAGGTATAATAACAGTAAGATTTACTTATCGTAATGAAAAAATTAGGATTTTTGGAGCAGGTTATTGGCGTAAAGGGAGGAAAATTTATGAGCAACAAAATTAAATACACGGATCAAGATTTAGAGTTTGGCGAAGTGATAGAGGATTTTTTGCCTTTACCTTCTCAACTAATACCTAAGCAAAAAACGGTGGAAATTAAAATTAATTTAACGGAAGAAAAGTTACTTTTAATTGAAAAGGAAGCAAAGACGAAAAGAATTTCCTATCAAGATTTAATCGAATCTATCATTGATAACTATATCCCACAATTAGAATCTTAAATAGATTACTTGGGAATTGTTTAAAATACTATTTTTTCTGATCCAGTTATGGCTATTTTTGATCGATCTTTTTGTCACCACATCAACGGCACGATTAAATAATAAACTGAATTGATGTTCAATGGTATCGAGATCGAAAAAGGTGATTTTTGCATCTTCCGCAAAAGTGACTAATAAATCAATATCACTGTTTTGATTAAAGTCATCTCTCAAAACCGAACCAAATAAAGCTAATTCGATAATTTGCCATTGTTGACATATTCTATTAACATAAGTGCGATCGGTATTTAGTCGTTGATAAATGTCCATTGTTTCAGCTAAATATCAAAACGTTCAATATCTGGGATATTTTCCAAGTTACCATAAAGAAAATCCTCTCTTTCAGAATCACTACCATAGTCATTTAAGAAACGGCTTAATAAAGAATCCGCTTGAGAAGAGGAAGATTTTACATAACGCCGATAGGCTGAACAAGAAAACCTTGCATCGCAGTTACGGCATACTTGCACGGCAAAGGTAACTTTTTTTCCTGCTAATTTTCCCTTGAGTTTCTCTAAAGAAGGGGGTTGAAATTGTCGAGATTCGATCGCATCTACTACTTGCCCAAATTCATTAATCGTGTCAGCTACTTTTTCTTGATTAAAGGGAATATCGATTAAGGGTTGCCATCGTTGCATTTCTGTCACAATATGCCTTTGATTATCTTTCCTTACAGCATCTCTAAGAGTAATGGGAAGGGAAGTGGCAATAATCGCAGTTTGATCTAACTTCTGTTGTCGTAAACCTTGCCAAATGTGGGCATAAACGTTGAGTTGTTTTTCATATTCTGGCACATTACCCCGAACATAGTCCGAATCATGGGTTTTAATGTCATACATAATCGTTTGATCTTGTTCTCTGATAATATCAACAACTCCCTCGATCGTGTATTTTCTGCCCTCTGGAGTAAGTTGTTCGGGTAAACTCAACATCACTTCTGTATCGGTGACGTTTTCTGCTACTTCTCTCAGTTTCCGCCAATAAAACAAAACTTGGTTCAATGCACCCTGTTTTACGTCAGCAGATAGAGCATGACCACCTTCTAACCGCATCATTTCGTAATTTTGTTCAAAAAGTTCCTTAATCTGTGCTTCAATGGCTAAATCGTCAATATCTTTCATGGTGTCATCCTCTTTAGTTGGTTGATTTATGATGAATTATTGGGGAAAATAGGGGCTTGAGATTCTTTCGGTATCCCTCAGAATGACATTTTTGTTTGCTTTTCTTTTTTCGCTTTTAAGATATAGTGTAAATCTTCAATGGTTTTATGAACTACACTACCAAAAAACATGGTTTGCGATCGAGAGGCAACAAAACCGTATTTACGGAAAATCATATATTGTCTAGGGCAACGCTGATAAAGGAGGTAGTCGCTAGTGTAGGAATAATTTTTGGGTAAATCATCATTGGATTCTTTAGCTTCAGGTAAACTATGGAGGTCAAAATCTGGGATTCTGGTAATGGTTCGATCGTTTAACATCTCATTAAAAGGAAAAGTTAATTTTTGTCCTGAACCTTTAAAATGAGCGATTACTAAGAGATTTTTAGCTCTGGATAAAGCTACATAAAACATTCGCATCACATCAAAATCTGCCATTCGTTCCAGTGGTTCACCCTGACGATCTAAAATGGGTTTAACAATTTCTTCTACCCTTTGCAATTTGGGGTCTTTTCTGGGATTACCTAAGATTACCACAGGAAACTCTAAACCTTTTGACTGATGAACGGTTAAAAAAGGGATTCTTCCTCTGGGAAAAGGATCGTCTGCGTCTTCATACTCTGTTTCTCCTAAGCGGAATAAGCTATACAAAAAGCCCATAAAAAACGTGACTTGAAGGCGATCGTCTTCTAAAAATTGGGCAGTAATGATGTGGGTATATTCATCGGTAAACCTAGCTAAATACTGAGATATTAAGCCCATATTGCAAATAGGTCCTTCATCTTTTCCTGTTTCCGCTAGATCAAACATTTCTTTAAAGTGGTTAAAGATGCAAAGGCGATAAAATAAATCTAAGACGCTCCAGTCAACGGATGTGGAGGCGTTAATCACATAACCGAGAGTGCAAGATTGTTTTGTCTCTAGTTTTTGTTTGACGAGGCGATCGAAATAAACATTGCCTAAATTCTTTTTAGCGGTACTTGATAAACCCGTGGCATTGCATAGTTGTCGTTTCATCAAAGCAGGATCATAAGGTTGATTTTTATCCCATTTATGCTCGATCGCCACTTGAGACAATATCCTATAATCATTGAGAGCCGTCTTAATCTCTTCTCGTTTTTCCTCAATAAATGCTTTGAGAGCTTGATCTTCCTTACTGAGATTTTCGGCAATTTCTTCACATTTATTTAACCACTGGTGAAAGTCGTTATAGTCCGCTCCCCTAAAATCTCCACGAACAGGCTTACCAAAAATCAGTAAATAAACCCCAAACACGGCGATCGCTTCATCTACTTCTAAAAAGCGTTTTGCTCTGGGAGCATAAACTTTCAAGCCCACATCTTCCAAAGCGTCTATCATTCGCTCTACTTGTTTGCTTTTGAGAGAAGGATAAAGAAATGCAATCTGATTGGCATCTTTTACTTTCCCAGATTTAATTAAGTCTCTAACAAGTAAAGCAATCTCTTCACACACTAAATCGGGTTTTGTGGGGGTAGAGGCAATTATGGAAGTTTTGCGATCGCCATTAAAAGCGGTAATATTTTTATTAACGAGACGATAAAAGCCATTGCCATCGGCAGTACGCCAATTTTGACGGGTAATGAAGTCGTTATAAAATTCGACTATTTGGTAACGGGAGCGATAGTTGATGTTGAGGGGAATTTCGGTGACAGAGCAATTAAGATATTCTTGACATCTTGAGGGAAACTGAACAAAGTTTTCCACTGTTGCCCCCCTAAAGCGATAGAGGGCTTGATCATCATCTCCTACCACACAAATATTCTTGAATCCTGAAGCTAGTTTGAAGAAGATTCTTTCTTGAATGGTATTAGTGTCTTGATATTCGTCAATGATAATATGTTTGAAGATATTGCCACAATGAGGGGATTTTTCGAGAAAATTGAGGGCGTATTGTTGAATGAGGGAAAAATCGGCTTGAGGAGGGTTACTCTGTTGAAGCGATCGCAAATACTCATCGTATAAGTTTGTTAGTTTAACGAAAGTATCAGGATCATCTAGGTCGGTTGTCTGGATTCTTGCTAAAATCTGCTCTGGGGTTAAACATTCTTCGGAAAAGCGATTGAAAAGAGAGATACAGTTATTAACGGCGTTATGTTTGGAGATAGAATTGTGATTAAAGAATTGATTGATCATCTCTTGGGCAATATCAAGATCAAAGTCTGCATTTTCTAGGATGCTTTCCCAATATCTACGTCTGGAGAGATAAAAGTATTGCCCTAACGCATCTTTTAATACAGGTACGGTCGATCGTTGTCCTAATTCCAAAAAACGGCGATCGGTTAACAATTTTTGACAAAGAGAGTGAACTGTACCAACATACATTTTCGATATATCATAGGGCTTCCCTGTCAAATTGGTGACTAACCCTAAGAGCGATCGTAATCCTTCCTTGAGTTGAAATGCCGCTTTTTCAGTGAAGGTACTTAGGAAAATTTCTTCGGGTTTAATGTCATGGAAAACAATTAGATTAAGCGATCGCCATAGTAAAACCCTTGTTTTCCCTGAACCAGGTCCTGCCGTTAGAAATAAAGGGGAATCAATATGAAGTATTGCTCTCTTTTGATTGGAATTAGGATAAAAAGGCTCTGGTTTAGTCTGTTGCCATAATTGTTCAAGCTCGATCGACATAATTTCATTGTTCTTTAGAATCAATAATTTCTAGGGTATCAGAGTCCATACTGCTATTGTAAGACTTGTAAAGATTTGTAACAATAAAAAATCTTGAGAGTTACCATCTCAAGATCACTATTTTTTTTATATGAAGTGAATTAATATTTACGATCGTGACATTTCGGCAAAAGGAGTAAAACATCTGTGACACCAACCATCAACCCATAAGGTAGGAAACTTGAATCTTGCCCCACAATTAGGACATTCTGATAAAAGTTTCAGTTGATGTCGATCTCACTTGTAAATCTCTTTATATTGCCATTCCATCCGATGATAGGGCTTTTCACTATAACAAGCCGAACAAAGGCGAATAGGAGTCATTTTCATAGGGGCAGAAGGAAACATTGTTTGTAAGGTTGCCATTTCTACTTGTACAATTTTACCTAGCTTCTCTAACTGTTCAGAGGAAGGAGAAGGATTAAAACGAAAATTTTCCCAACGAGCGATCGCTCCATATAGTTCTGCTATTTTGCCTAAACCAGAAAGAGTAAGCTCATTTTCCCGTCTAAACCTCCCTAAGAAATGACTAATGCTTTCACCCTCATAAGGTTCGATCGTAAACCACCAAGGCTGAATTTCCATTATTTATACTCCTGTACAACTTCTTTTAAAGTGTCATAATCAATCTTGTTGATTCCTTTCTTCAGGGAACGAATTGCCGCCTCACGCAAAACCATATCCATAATGCCGATATAACCGCTTGTTGCTTCCCCAATTAACTTCAACATTTTTTTATTTGTTAAGTTAGAAGCTACAGGTAACATCAAAACCTGCTTTTCCCAAATATTGACAGTACGAACAAAATCTTCCCCTGACAATTTTCCAAAACGATAACAAGCACGAAAACGATTATAAACCTGTTCATCTTTCTTAATAACGGCATCTAAACGATCTGTTCCCACAAGTACAATAGCGATATTGAGATGATCAAAAATATCCCGAATTTCCGCAAAAGTCTTTGGCTTACAACGATCGGCTTCATCAAAGATAATCATTTCTACACCGCATCTTTGCAATACTGTCATAGTTCTTTTTCTGATTTCTGACACAGTACCCTTCGTCATTTGATACTTCAAGTGTTCAATGATTCCTTGAAACAAATCCTTTGCTCCACACTCTTGAGGTACTTGGACATAAATCACAGGTACTTGAGGAGCTTTACCTATCTCTTGCTTTGGCTTATGTCTTAAACGATAAGAGTTACACGCAATCGTTTTCCCCGTACGAGATTCTCCCACAATCCGACAAGATTGTTTTGATTGGCGTTTACTTTCAAGCCATTCATGGAGAGTGGCAACTTGTGCTAAACTCACTACTGTTTTACGTTCTAGTCTCTTAATTTCTTGCTGTAAATTTGCTTCAGGGGCATTAATATTACCTAATTGTTCTGCTACATTTTCCGCTTTCATGGCTAACTCCTAAAAATCAAAATCTTCTTGTAATTGTTCATAATCAATAACTTCCACCAAATCATCATCTGAGAAAGAGGAAGATAAAGTAGATTGCTCTTCTATTTCCTTTTCCTCCTTTAAAATCGGCGAAGGAGTCGATGTTCTAACCGTTTCTTGTTCTTGTTTTTGCCTTTGTTTTTTGGTTTTTTTCTGAGTAAAATTAGAACGTTCTTCCACTTCCATTAAGACCGAACGATTACTCAAATTTTTTCCTGCATCTCTTACTCTTTTGGCACTAGCTTTCGCACCTATCAAAGATAAAGATTCACTTTCCAAGTCCACAGCATAGGCACGAGTCAGAAAGACTTCTTTATTATTTTCCAAGCGATAAACTAAAATACCTGTAATATCTCTAGGGTCATAACGAATAATGACAGTTTCTCCCTTATAACCTCCTAAATATTCCCCCTTGTAAATCAGATTTTCAAATTGAAGATGACCCCCCTTTTGAACCCTTCTGCGTGATTGCTTCATTAGACAAATATCTAATTCTCGTTCAGAGATAGCATCTGGAATCGAAAGTAATCCAGATTCCCAACGTTGAAAGCGAGTTTGCTCACCCATACGGGCATCAAGGCGTTGATTATAGTTGTCCACGATATAGCAGACAATCAATTTCTCTAGTTCCTTGAGAGTTATACAGGCTTCTTTTTCTGCATCCTCTGGACGTTCTTGCACATTTGCACCTGTATATCCAGGTAAGGTAGAAAAAACCTCCGTATTGAAAGTTTTAAAAACACGCTCTACTACACCACCTTCACTAGGACGACTCCGTAAATGACAAGTAAACCCTAACTGTAAACTAATTTGTTGAAGATGATTAGAACGAAAATCCTTACCGCCGTCAGTGTAAAAATACTCTGGTTTACCATACGTTCCCCATTCCTCATGTAGTCCATAATCAGAACTATAACTCTTCGGCAATATGGCATGACGTAAAGCAAGAGCAACCACTTGGGAACTGGGAGCATCAAAACCAAGATTGATACCCATGATACAGCGAGAATAAGTATCTACAACTGTAGTTAGCCAAGGTCTGCCTAATAATTTACCAAACTGATCTACCAAAAGAATATCAGCAAGAGTATGGTCACATTGCCAGACATGGTTACTATATTCCACATTAATTTCATTTCCTGATCTAGTGGATACAGCTAATTTTGTACCTCTCCATCCTGGATTTCTCACTCTTTTTTTATTCTCTTTCTCCTCAATAATAGGATTCAAAATTCGATAAATAGTCATGTGAGAGGGAGATTTGATACCCCAATTATTGGCTTGGGCAACTGCTCGTAAATAAACCTGTTTAGGAGTCATTCGTTTACTACCTTGGTTTCCTTCACGATAGGTTTTAAGAATAAAATCCTGTAAGCGTGAATCGATACGATAAAAGCCTTTATCGGCTCGATTATTTTGAGCAATACCGACTAAACCATTTTCTTCCCATTGCTTAACGTATCTTTGGATAGTTCTAACTGACTTATTCAATTTCGTTGATGCTTGTTTCAACTTTTCTCCGTAGGTTTTCTTGTCGCAAGGTTGAAGTAAATCTTCAATGACATCGGCGATTTTTTGTTCTTCGGGAGAAAGTTGAGAGATCAACTCTGGAGAATCAGAAAATTGATCATCGATAGTCATAGCATTTTCATTAGTGTTCAATAAAATTATAATAGTTTTATACTAAACTTATGACATTTAATTTGTTAATGACAACCCCTAAAGCAAAAAAAAACGCCTTTTGGGAAGACGACATTTAATTTGTTATTCTTAGGGAAAATGACACTTAATTTGTTAATCTCATTTGAGGTGCGATCGAGATCATTTTTGGTGGATTTCTGGGGTATAATTATTGCTATATAAAGATTTGAAGAGTCTTAATTTTGGATGACACTAATTTGTGATCACGTCATTTAATTTGTTACTGTACAGCTAACTATCAGTCTATATTTATTTCCTTTAATATTAAAAACGGTAAAATTACCAACAGCTTCTGCAGTAGGAAAATTTGATTGTAATTCGATTAAGTTATGCCAATGAGCTTTACTTGCTATTTTATACCAACTATGTGAACTACCCACACTGAATTAAAATTACAGTGTTGGCTTCCTACCCAAAGAAATGCTTTTTACTCCGAGAAGTAACGAGTCTTACTTTCTGACGATAGGCTTTACCCCACGTTCCGTAGGTCAAATACACGGTATCATAGAATTATATTTATGTGTATGGCTTGGTTATCGCCATTATCCGCCCGTGTGCGGTTGTTCTTATCTTATCATAATTTTCAACCGTTGTGACAAGATAGAACG